>JAHEHB010000316.1 GCA_024644775.1 Deltaproteobacteria bacterium | reverse complement strand
ATTTTGTTTGAAATCTTGGATTTCCGATTTTCAGCAAAACCAGAGGCGCGATTCTTTGGATCTGATCATCGGCACAGGTGCGTTCACGCATATCCCAATGATTCGTTTGCAAAAAAGCTGCAGAGCGAAAATCGTTACATGCATGAGTCCTGCCTACCCGTTAATACGCGAATTCGATTTGTGCCTCATCCCCCGGCATGATAGGCAACCATCACGGAAAAACATCATCGTTACTCAGGGGCCGCCGATTTTTACGAGTGCCCGCGGAACGCATGATCCCGGAAAGGGGCTCATTCTTATCGGCGGGGTCGATAAACGAAGTCACAAATGGCGAACGGATACGCTTATTGAATATATTCGGGTTATTTTACAAAGAGAACGTAACGTCATGTGGACCCTCTCCTCATCTCCACGAACACCGACGGAGACCGTTGACGCGATGGCACAACTGATCACAAACACAGAAAATTTACATTTTTACAGAGCAGAGGATACGCCTGCCGGGTGGATTGAACGACAGTATCAACAACACTATGCGGTATGGGTTACCGCAGACAGTATCTCCATGATATTTGAGGCAATTACAGCAGGATGCCGTGTCGGAATACTCCCCGTCGAGTGGAAACACACACAGAGCAAATTTAAGGCATGTGTCGATGATCTTATTCAAAATCATTGGGTGACATCCTTCGAAAGCTGGCGTGCGGGGAAGAATGATAGGATTCATGACAGAGATCTTAATGAAGCGGCACGATGTGCTGAGGAGATTTTGAGAAGATGGTGGCCGGACCGATTACCGTCGTCCAAATGCTACCCGAGTTAAACGCCGGCGGCGTTGAACGGGGTACATTAGAGCTGGGAGCCTATTTAGCCGCAGAGGGCCACACATCAACGGTGATCTCAGGAGGCGGACGTCTTGTACCTCTTTTAGAACGGGAGGGGAGCCGACACGTATCCTGGCCAATCGGCAGAAAGTCTCCACTCATACTGAATTATATCCTCCCGTTGAGACGACTTTTAGCCAGGCAACAGGTGGATGTCCTCCATGTGAGATCACGATTGCCCGGCTGGGTCGGATATGTTGTGTGGAGAAGTCTACCGAAACACGCGCGTCCGACGTTTCTTACCACATTTCATGGATTTTATTCCGTAAATCGCTACAGTGCGGTGATGGCAAAGGGTGAGCGGGTGATTGCCAATTCAAAGGAAGTTGCAAACCATATCATGAAGGTCTATGGCGTGCCCGAAGACCGCGTTGTGGTCATATACCGAGGCGTCGATGCGCGGATTTTTAATCCGGCCTTGGTTTCTATGGAGCGTGTTCGCCGTATCGGATGTCAATGGCAGCTAAATAGGGGTCGGATAAATAAGGGGCAGCTAAATGAGGGGCAACAAAATGATGGGACGCCTCCGGTTATTATGCTTCCTGGAAGACTGACTGCGTGGAAGGGGCAGGATATTTTTATACAGAGCCTCTCAAGAGTAAAAGCGCTGCCATGGATGGCCGTATGTGTGGGCGATCTAGACGAGCATCCATCTTATACGAAACGATTACAAAACCTTATTTTGCGGGAGCAATTGGAAAATCGGGTTCGGCTTGTGGGTCATTGCGACGACATGCCGGCTGCGTATATGGTATCGGATGTCGTCGTATCCGCATCGTCTACCGAACCGGAAGCGTTCGGGCGTATTTCCATAGAAGCCCAGGCAATGGGTAAGCCCGTTATTGCCACAGCACATGGCGGAAGCCTCGAGACGGTGCTGGAAGGGAAAACGGGCTGGCTGGTAAAGCCATGCGATGTGGAGGATCTGGCAAAGGCGCTTTGTGAAGCCCTGCAGGATCGAACATCACGCGTTAATCTGGGCAGAAAAGGCAGAGAGTGGGTTCTTGAAAATTTTACGGTCCAACGCATGTGTCGAGAAACCGTCGCGCTTTATCACCGGCTGATTCAGGAGAAAAACGTTCGCCCAAAATCCAAAATATATAAGGAATAAAAGTGGGATCACCTTTTAAACGTTACAAAAAGAAAGGAAGCATGGTTTTCACCAGCCCAGTTGAGGACTGAAAAAAGATTTGAAAAAAATTCTGATCATAAAAATGTCCGCTTTGGGCGATGTCTTTATGGCCTTATCCCACGTGGACGTCATTTTAAACCATCATCGCAATCACCGGATCTGGCTATTGACGAGTCCTGCATTTGAAGCGCTTTTTTTGAATCATCCGCTGATGCAAACTGCGGTCTTGGACCGGCAGCGATGGATTCACAGAAATAGTACACTGGGTCGCATCGCGTGGGTAAGACGCCAAAACTTTGCGGCAATATATGACCTGCAGGGAAATCGCATCAGTCGTTTGATTGTCCGATTTTCAGGTTCTCCAAAACGCGTTGGCACCCAACCGCAGCGGGTTTACAACTTCCATCCGGAAACACCCTATACCCAGGCGACTCAGCAACATGTATTCGATCGACTAAATGAGACTCTGGCTGCTTCTGGCTTATCCCCTGCAACTCCCGGATGTACCCTTTATCCGTCGAAACGTGATGAGGAGCGCGTTGCCGATTGGAAACGCCAAAACGGTATCCAGGATCGGAATTATGCGTTGATGCATGCGGGCAGCAGCAGAAATTGGTTGTCGAAACGCTGGCCACCGGATCGCTTCGCTGAATTGGCGAGGATTCTCGAAAAGACCGGCATCCGGTGTATCTGGGTCGGTGGTAGCGCCGACAAGGAGGTGAACCGATACCTTGTTCAATTTGCCGGCGCCGATGCAACGGAACAATTCAGTATCCTCCAGCTATATGTACTCGGCAAAGCGGCGCTGTTTGCCGTGAGCAACGATTCCGGTCCCATGCATATTCTTGCTGCTGCCGGTATCCCGGTGTACGGTTTTTTCGGCCCCACAAGTTGGATTCGAAGTCATGCAGCTGGACAGAAAGACCGGGTGTTCTCTCGAAATGTCGATTGCAGCCCCTGTTTTTTGAGTACCTGCCCGACTTCGAAACGCCACGCCTGTCTCGATGACATCGATTCGGAAACGGTGTTTTCAAAGATCCGGCAGGATGTGAATTTTGAGCATGACACTGCGAGGGAACATCGATCCATCATATAATCACAATGCGTTATTGATGCCGACGGTTCTTTGGTGGGGGCGTTCAGATCGTGAATATTCCCGAAACCGCATGGTGAGCAAATTTTTTGTGGATTTGGGCTGGACACTTCGGTATTTTCATCCATTCATCAGCCAACTCGGTTTGTGTGAGGCATACCTGCGTCGTTTGAAACGGCCGGATCTTGTCTGGGTCCCCTGCTTTCGTCACAAGGATATCATATCCGCATCCCACTGGGCGAACAAATGGCGAGTCCCCCTGATTATCGATCCATTGATATCCGCATTTGAAAAAGAGGTTTACGAGAAAAATAGACACACTCCGAACTCGAATGCCGCCGGTAAACTGAAAAAGCGGGAAGCGAATCTTTTTTCAAAGGCGACCATCGTTGTCGCAGACACGCCTGCACACCGTGAATTTTTTAAAACAGAGCTTCAGGTCCCGTCGGACAAAATAGAGGTGCTTTATGTGGGTGCCGAAACAGGGATGTTTCGCGCTGCGCCTGCCCCCCCGCTTTATCCTCCCTATGAAATCTTATTTTATGGAAGTTTTTTAAAGCTTCAAGGTGCGGATGTGATTGGTCGTGCCGCTGAAAAGACACAAGATCTCGGCGCCATATGGACATTGCTGGGAGACGGTGAATACCGGCCGGCATGTGAACGATTGACCCGTGGATTGAGCAATGTACGATTTGAGCCATGGTTGCCCTATGAACACCTACCCGATCGTATCGCAGAGGCCCAAATTTTATTGGGAATTTTCGGTTCTTCCGTAAAGGCAGATCTTGTGATACCCAATAAAATGTTTCAAGCGATGGCGGTGGGGCGTCCCGTGATTACAAGACGATCCAAAGCCTATCAAACCACGCTTGAAGGCTCGGATGTCATCGGGTGGGTATCGCCTGGGGATCCCGCAACTCTTGCTTTTGTTGTGAGAAAATGGTTTGAAGACCCATCGAAACTCGTTGGGCGCGGGAAAGAGACACGCGCACTTTTTGATCGATTTTTCGGTGACGATACACAGAAAGCGATGCTGAACCATATTTTAGAAAGGGCTTTTAAATCCAGCGCGTCATGATCGCTCGTGAAACAGACCCGACAGCGTCAGATTGGATCGATAAAGGGTGTGCCATTTTAGGGGCCGGTGTACCGGTGGGCATTGTTCTGGGAAATGTCGGTTTTGAGTTGATGATCAGTCTCGTCGGCGGGCTCTGGATGATTCGATGCATTTTGTCCAGAGATCAACCATTTCACCGGATTCTGAAACACCCGTTGATTGCTGCGTGGTTGGTGTGGTTGGCAGCGATAATCGTCAGCCTGCTCTGGAATGGTCCTGGCAGTAAAGGTTGGGCTCACGATTTCGTATTTATCCGATACCCGCTTTATTTGGCTGCCCTGTTGGATATTTCCAAACGAATTCCCATCGGAAAATACTTTCTGTTGGGATTTGCCGCCGGTGTCCTGTGGGCCGCTCTAAATACAACTTCTGCTTATATTTTGGGAGTCGACTTTTTAGGAAAACCCCTGATTCGGTATACGGGTAAATTAAAGGAAGCCTCTCGCATTTCGGGTATGGCTGCATATGCAGCGCCTTTTTTCCTTGCAAGAGGACTGCTCGATGGGGCGCTATCTAAAAAACTGAAATACGTGTGCATTGCAATCGCATTGATCGCGTTTGCTCAGGTGCTGCAGACCCATGTTCGAACCGCCATCGTTGCCGCGTTGGTCGGTATCATGTTTTGCGGGGTCTGGGTCATCCGGCAACGGTTATCTGTAAAGGTTGCAATGGGATTGGTGGTACTCTTTATTTTTGCAGCGGGGGTTTTTTTTCATATCAAGCAACTGTACCGCTTTGATACGTTATATGATCGTATCTATTTCTGGAAGGTGGCTTGGGCCATGTGGCAGGATCATCCGGTGGTGGGTGTGGGTGTCTCATCATTTCAGGATGTGTTTCAAGAACTAGCTGCTTCCGGCGCGGTGAGCGATTATACGGCACCCAACGGGATCACCTATCGAGCTGTAGAACAGACCCATGCTCACAATCTGTTTTTCATGTTGATCGCGTGTACAGGGCTTTTCGGTCTGTCCGCGTTTGCCTGGCTTTATGTCACTGCTGTCCGGTTTATCTATAAAACACTTGATGGTGAGCGAATGGGGCTCATTGTGTGGCCGGTCGTTTTCCTCACCCTCGGCATCACCGGATTCAATATCTTTCACAGTTGGTACCAAGCGCTGTTTGCCTTTTTTATGGTATTGATTGGAATGGAACAGACAAATTATCGTCATGCGTAATACAAAAGCGTATTCCTATCAGATCATCAAAAAACTCCTGTGGTTGGCTTCCGGGATTCCTCGCCACGTGATGCGATTGTTTGCCTTTCCTTTGGCAGGATTGTGGTATGTTCTGGATCGAAATCATAGAGAAATCGCTTTTGACAATATGATGAAAGCATATGGCAACACGCTGAGTCGATCTGAGTGTGTCGAGCTCGTTAAAGCCAATTTCTTACACCTCATCACCGTGGTCCTCGAACTGCCTTCATTGCTCCGAATCCGCAAAGATAATGTAGATGCCTATGCTGAATTATCCGGTGAAGCACATCTCAGAACGGCTTTGGCCAAGGGAAACGGTGTTCTTTTCCTTACGGCACATCTTGGGAATTGGGAATTAATGGCACTGGCTTCTGGCCTTAAATTTAACTTTTCCGCGCATGTGATGGTTCGCCCGCTGGATTATGAGCCGATGGACCGAGTGTTAACCGAAATCAGAAGCCGTACGGGCAATCGGGTTTTAGACAAAGATAAAAGTGCCGGCACTGTCCGTGAGTTGCTTCAACAAAATCAGATTATCGGAATTTTACTGGATCAGAATTCATCATGGTATGAAGGCGTTTATGTCCCCTTTTTTGGAAGGGTCGCCTGCACGAATAAGGGCCTTGCCATGTTTGCCCTTCGATACGATGCGACGGTTGTTCCTGCTTTCAACGTTCGGATGAAAGATGGGAGGTATCGGATCATGTTCAGACCACCGGTCGATACGGTTCGCACCGGTGATGTCAGCAGGGATATCGTGGAGACCACCGCACGGTTTAACCAAATTATTGAAGCACATATCAGGATGGCACCGGATAATTGGTTCTGGGTTCACCGGCGATGGCGAATAAAAGATATTCCAAAAGACGCACGGAAAAAAATCCGAGGAAACATCGATTTAGAACGCGCTTAATCCAGCAACTCAAGACAGGCATTTTCCACCTCGGAAACCGATATCTGATTGATATCTTTTTCGTTTTTGAACCATCTCGCTTTCTTCGCCAACGGTCTCACATTTTCCGGACCGCCGGTTGAAAATAGAG
>JAHEHB010000315.1 GCA_024644775.1 Deltaproteobacteria bacterium | reverse complement strand
CTTTTACCTTCACGCCACCCGCAATTTTTTCGATGACGGGAACGTGCTTTTCCTTAGCAGCGTCGACTGTGTTTTCCACGAGACGTTTCATGGGCTCGCCACAGCAAACGAGTTCCCCTGCACCTCCGTGAAGCACTTCCACAATGTTTCCACATGCGTCACATTTGTAAATTTCCAGTTTTTCGGCCATTTCTAACTCCTTTCTCTAAATGAAAGTGACTGTTATCTTACTTTTACCTATCCCTCTTTTGTTAGAGAAAATCAAGAGGGCATCCTTAAAAATATTTAAATAGAAAACCGGTATACTTTACGAGTTATTGTCAAAGCTACTCACACGGTTACGCTAAAAAAATATAGAAGTAACTTACCATATTCAAATCTGGATGCCAAGTATCCGTATGAATCAGACAGACCACGTCACTCAGACACGTAATTATTCAGATATGCTTAGTTTCGATTATTTTTCGGAATCATAGAAATTCCAAGCACCAAATAACAAATATCAAATAAAAATCAATGACCAAAATACAACATTCAAAACATTCAGATCGGCTACGAGATAACCAATTATATTGGTTCGATTTTTGGATATTGAAATTTGGATATTTTTTTTTGGGAATTTGAATATTGGAATTTGGGGTTTTTAGCCTGCATCCGTAGAATCACATTGCTTTGATTTGACTGGGTTACGATCTGTTTTGACGTTACCGTGATGTATCAGATGCGGTCACAGCATTGACGTTTCGATAGATCATATTATTATTTGAATGTTGAAAAAATTTTTTTTTTGGAAAGGATCACAGGAGATGATGACATTAATGGATATACGTGAAAACGAGGCGCTGTTAAACGAGATTGATTGGGACATGACTCCCGAAGAGGCGGTGAGGCTCTATCTTGAATGGGGAAACAATTGGGCGGGCGGCAATTATGTCATCCGATCAAAAGACGATGTGACGCATTACTTTGTGGTAAGCACTTGGGAAAGGCCACCGAAAATTTTTTTGATACGGAGAAATTCCGAAGAGGCTATTGAGCTTGCCGAAATCGAAATGCCGGAAGATCTTAGTCATCGTTTTCTGGATTCTGTTGGTCACAACAACGGGGTGTATGCCATTGAGGGAGAAGTGAAAGACTGGATAAAAAAACAGCTAAACGATGAACTCGTCGTTTAGCTGTTTTTTTTTTAAATGTTGAATACGATCTTTCCTGCTTTACCCGATTCCGCTAACTCAAGGGCGGTATCGAAATGTTCTAATCCGAATTCATGTGTAACGACCGGATCTAAGTTCAATTTACCGGATAAAAGCATGCTTTGTGCACTCCACCAGGTATCCCACATGATCCGTCCGGTGATTCCATAAACATTCGCTTCTTTATAAATAATATCATTGGTTAGATCCAGTTCAACAGGCTCTGAGAAAAGACCCACAAAAACCAAATCTCCACCGCGGCGTAAAACCTTTCCAGCATCTTTTGCCGCTACCGAACTCCCGGAAAGTTCAACCGCGATATCGACCCCCATTCCGTTGGTAATCCCGTTAATCTCCTGCACCACATCTTTTTCCGAAGCATTTATTGTCACATCTGCGCCCATTTTGCCTGCGAGTTCCAGCCGTTCGTTCTTAATATCTACAGCAATAACACTCTCTGCACCGCTCATTTTTGCCACAACCTGTGCATATATTCCGATGGGGCCGGAACCGAATACGACCACTTTTTTCCCGGCAGGCTGTGTTTTGGACAGTGCGTGAACGCCGATACCGAACGGTTCCATGATGGCGCCGATTTTATAAGAAATCGATGGGTCCAATTTCCAGGCGCACACTTCGGGAAGGATCGTATAATCGGCAAACGCGCCATCCACATGGACACCCAGGATTTTCATCTCTTGGCATATATGCTGAAGACCTGTCGTACATTGGTAACAATGGCCGCAAGGAACATGGGTTTCAGCGGCAACCCGATCGCCTTCTTTAAAGTTTCTCACATTTTTACCCGCCTGAACCACTTCTCCGGCGTATTCATGACCAAAAACCAGTGGAATTTGAATCCGCGATGAGGCGAATTCGTTCCACTGGTAGATGTGAATGTCCGTGCCGCAGATTGCGGCAGCTTTCACGTTGACCAATAGATCGTTATCGCCGATTGCAGGCGTTTCTAACTCACGAATACGTGCGCCCCGTTCCGATTTGTCTTTCACAAGTGCTTTCATTTGTTTTCTCCCTGATTCAATGAATTATAGATAACGGGCTCTTTCGAGACCCGGTGCGATGGTTTTATCCGAACATTCCGGGCAAACCCCAATAAATTCGAAACGATGCCCGATGATTTTATAGTCGGTGGATCTATGAATATCATCTTTTGTTTTAATTAGCGGACCAACGGGTGCATCCACAATCTGGTCGCAACAGATACAGCGGATATGATAGTGTTTTTCGGGTTTTCCATCAAATCGTTTTAAAGAGCTGCCGGACTCAAGTTTCTGTATTTCCCCCTGGTCAGCGAGAATTTCCAGGTTTCGATAGACGGTACCCAAACTGATACGCGGCATTCGCCGCCGAACAATCTCATAGATTTCATCTGCACTCGGGTGTGCCTCGATGTTTCGAAGCGCTTCCAAAATAATACTGCGCTGGCGCGTCATGCGAAAATTTTGTTGTTTTTCCAAAACGCTCTTTGCCCCATAGAAGGTTGATCGTTATCGGCTCTCAGCAGGAATATATGCACATTCGTCGGGACCGCAATAGTCCCCAACATATTCGGAATCGGGTCGATAGAGAACCGGCTCCGCTGCTGCGCCTCCAAATTGTTCCTCAATCACGTGGGTTACCCAGCCGGCTATTCTCGCAATGGCAAAAACCGGCGTAAAGAGATCGATGGGTATCCCCATTGTATAGTATACTGAGGCACTCCAAAAATCGACGTTTACATAAATGTCTTTGCTCTTACGTTCCCGAAACGCTTGTTTACCCTTTGTTTCAATTTCTTTTGATAGGTCGTACCATTTCGTCTCCCCGAGACGCTCGCCCAATGCTTTGGACATGGGAGCCAAAATATCCGCTCGGGGATCGTCGCCCTTGTAGACAGCGTGGCCGAGTCCGAAAATTTTCCTGCCCGCGTCAAATTCTTTATTGACATAGTCCTCTGCAGCATTCACCGAGCCGATTTTTTTCAGCATTTCCATCACCCTCTCATTTGCGCCACCATGCAGCTCTCCGGATAAAGCACCGACAGCCGCTGCCACTGAAGCATATATGTGTGCTCTGGTTGACGCAACTTGGCGTGCTGAAAAGGTTGATGCATTAAATGAATGCTCTGCATGGAGAACCAAACAGATATCAAAGAATCGTGCGGTTTCTTCGTCAGGAACCTTGCCGGTTAGCATATACAGAAAATTTGCGGCATGGTCCAGCGCCTTCGATGGTTCAATCGGCTCTTTGTTGCGTCTGATCCGATCCCATGCAGCAACGACGGTGGGGAATTTTGCCACAAGGCGGATTCCCATTTTTTCTGAAGCTTCTTTCGTATACGTTGTGACGGTCGGGTCATGTTGCGCCAGCATGGAAACAGCCGACTGGAGAATATCCATGGGACGCGCATTTTGAGGTCTAGTGTTCAGTGCCGCGATAAGTTCCGGTGGGATGTTGCGTTCTCCTGTAAGCCGAGCCTTGAACGCATGGAGTTCATCGTTACTGGGAAGTCGTTCATAGAGCAGAAGAAAAACGACCTCTTCAAAACTTGAACTGTCCGCTAGATCTTTTGCCAAATAGCCACGGTAGATAAGTTTTTCTGCAGCCTTATCCACATGGCTGATCCGTGTCGTAGCAACTGTAAAACCTCTAAGACCTGTGTTAAGTATGGGACGACATTCTTCCATTGCGCACCTCTTTTTGTAAAATCTTGCAGTAGAAATTCGCCATTAATATAGACCGTTGTTATCGTTAATGCCTTACGTACTTTTGATTTAAACAACAGAATCCTTGAATCGGTTATTTAAATGAATTTTGAAAACGAAAATGTCAAGAAAGAAATTTTGTAATTATGAAATTTGATAAATTTCTAAATTATCAAATTATACCAGGTTGAAATGCAAATTTAAAGGTGGTAAGGTCTCCCATCACATCGCAAAGACGTATTCACTATGATTTCTCTAAAAATTAAGAAGAGTTACAACTTAAAGATACAGGGTAAACCATCCCTTGATCTGGAAAAACTCGCCCCACCGACGCATGTGGCATTCCTGCCGGAAAGAATTCGATTTGTCAAACCGCGGTTAAAAGTTAAAATCGGCGACATGGTAACTGTGGGATCTGCTTTAGTGGAGGATAAACGAAATACGAATCTAAAATTTTTGTCACCGGGTGGCGGAAAGGTTTCTGAAATAAACTATGGTCCTCGACGCGTGATCAGAGAGATCGTTATTGCGCTCGATAACCGGGAGGAATATGAATCCTTTGCTGCAATTCCGAAAAAAGACCTTGAAAACATCGCAAGACAAGACCTTATTGCAACGATCATCACCGGGGGACTCTGGTCGTTGATAAAAGAACTCCCGTATCGGGATGTGGCGCGACCTGATCCGATTCCTTCCGCTATTTTTGTTAATATTGGCAATCTTGAGCCGTTTCAACCACAGCCGGAAATTTATTTGAACGGAAAAGGGGCGCTTTTTGAATATGGACTCAGCGTTCTGCACAAACTTGGAAACGGCAGCGTGAATATTTGTGTGGATCGAAACAACCGTTATGTTATAAGTGAATTCAGTAACTTGATTACCCACACGTATCACGGCGACTATCCTGCCCACGATCCGGGGGTTTTGCTTTACCAAATAAAAAAGACTCCAGAGGAAAACCGTGCGTGGTATATCGATGGTCAGGATCTGTTATTATTGGCCGAACTTCTTAAAACAGGACGATATCCAACAGAGCAAATTGTTGTGCTATCAGGTGTTTCTGCCCCGGAAAGCAAACATTTACAAATCCGTATCGGTGCTCCACTCAGGCATCTTTTGCAGGGACGAACATCAGAAGCGGGTACACGCTATGTGGTGGGTGGCATCCTAACCGGATATACCAGTTCCAGTAAATCCTACATGGGTTTAGCGGAAAAATCCCTTGTACTGATTCCTGAAGGGCACGAAACGGGCGATCTTTTTGATTGGGCCATGCCCGGTTTTAAAAAACCGAGCTATTCACGGGCCTTTCTTTCGAACTTAAACGCAGCAGAACAAACGGTTAATTGCAATCGACATGGTGGGCTGCGGGCTTGCATTTCCTGTAATCATTGTCCGCAGGTATGTCCGGTGGATATTCTGCCTCAGTTGACCTACAAAGCCATTCTGGCGGGTGAGGTTGAAGAAGCGTTGGCCCACGGTTTGCTCGACTGTGTCGAATGTGGGCTCTGTTCTTATGTTTGTCCTTCCAAAATAGAGCTTTTTCAAACGTTGCAGAAAGCAAAAGAAGATTTTTACAAGGAAGTTTTTTGAACATGAACTGGGCGAGACGATTTTTTGATTCCGTTCGGCACCATTTTACCGGGGGCGGTAGATTCCAAAAATACTATTTTGTTTTTGAAAACATAGAATCGGTGTTTTACTCTTCGGATGACGTCACCCAAACCGCACCCCATGCGCGGGACAGCTTGGACGTAAAGCGCTTTTTTTTTCTAGTGATCGTTGCGCTGTTACCCCACTATGCATTCGGTACGTTTAATGTGGGATATCAATCTCATTTGGCTTCCGGACTTTCCCTCCGCTTTTTTCCCGTATTTTTCAAAGGGCTAACGGTCGTTCTCCCCATCGTAATCGTAACCTATGCTGTGGGGTATTTCTGGGAGGCGCTGTTTGCAACGGTTCGAAAGCATGAAATCAGCGAAGGTCTGTTTGTATCATGTGCGTTGTTCCCGCTCACCCTTCCGCCAACACAGCCGCTCTGGCAGGTTGCTTTAGGGATCTCCTTTGGTATTGTGATCGGTAAAGAAATTTTTGGCGGAACCGGCAGAAATTTTTTAAACCCAGCCTTAACCGGCAGAGCGTTTCTTTATTTTGCCTATCCTGCTCAGACCTCGGGTGACGCGGTCTGGACGGTGTTAAGCGGGGTAAGAACCGCACCCGTCGATGCATTTACCAGCGCGACCCCTCTTGCCATATCTGCTGCAACTGAGGCCGGGAGTGTTCAAAAAGCGCTGGTTGATGCAGGGTATACCGTATCCAAGCTATTTTTTGGTCTGTATCCGGACAGTATTGGCGCATCTTCTGTTCTGCTTGCTATCATCGGGGCGATATTTCTTATTTCTTTGGGTATTGCAGATTATCGCCTGGTCCTGGGCGACATCATCGGAATTCTATTTACCGCGCTGCTATTGAATCTGGTTGCCACAGACGCTTCGATGCCTTACCTTCAATTGAATCCATTTTATCACCTGTTGATGGGCGGATCAGCATTTGCAATTGTCTATATGTGCACATGCCCGAT
>JAHEHB010000314.1 GCA_024644775.1 Deltaproteobacteria bacterium | reverse complement strand
CGCAAAAACACAAGATCCATTATGTCATCCTGTGTCACGGATTCGCCGTTTAAGTGTGTATGGATCAGTCGAAGCCCTCGCAATCGTCCACGTCCTTCACGGCTATTGGGTAAATCTGAGATATATATGGAATCGGACCCGCCGATCAGAATTATTTCGATTTTTCCGTTGCGTCCGATAAGAAGTCCTATCTGGCGTCCGGATTCAAAAGACAAATGCGCGAGGTCTCGCGACAGATCAGGGGAAATTATTTCGTGGGGGTTTATTTTGCGCCGCCCCAAATTTTCGATACGGCGGCGAATTTTGTTTTTTAATCCCGTTGTGTTACCGTAAAATCTCTTAATCTAATATGCCTCCCTATGTTAGATCGCCGGTATCTGAAAACCGGATATTTCATCTTGCCTCAACGGATGTCAAATCACGGCCAAAAAGAACGTTTACCTATTTAATCCATAGCATATTCATTTTCAGAAATTTTGCAACCAAAAGAGAACAACCAGGAGGTGATTGAATGAATTACGAATTTCCGGTTTGAAATTTATGTAATAGAAAAACGGTGCCAAACAGAATAGGTCGATGCAGAAGATAGATCTTCAGCGAATGTTTTCCCATAAATTCCATGCTTCTTATAAAGGCATTCCGTTTTAGTGAAATTTTATGAAACTGAATAAATTCTAAATAAATGCCAAGCAGCACAACACCGAACCATGGATAGAACGGAATGTAATCAATTGAGGTCACACCCAGCCACTTTGAAATGGGAATCAGTGTCGGCTGAAAGATCATATCCGAAATCACAAATACAACGCAAAGGACAAGCGACAGCTTGGGTCGATTCACAAAAATAACCCCTACAAAACTTGTAGTCGCAATACAATGCAATACACCAAAAAAAACGTAATTTTTTGGATAGAGTATATAGGTAACAACCGTGATTACCAACGCCCACCCGCCGATTTTGACAAATCGCTTGATGGCTACATTCCATCTGATGCCATTTTTGTGGACAAGCGCCAAACTCATCCCGACACATATGAGAAAGAGAAATACGATAAATCGAGGAAGCCAAAACCAAAAGGGATCTTTTAAAATGTTAATGTCAATAAAATAAAACCAGTTTAAATCGAAGGCTCCATGGAAAAATATCATTAACAAGACCGCGAATCCCCTGAGTACGTCGAGCATGATGTATCGATTGACCGACGGCATTTTATTGGGTTGAACGCGTGGTGGGGTTTTGGTGTTTGATGGCGTCATGATTAATTAGTGAATAATCGGTCTCGCCCCGGCGGGATGTAAACTCATCTAACTAAATTCCCTTGTTAATGGAATGATAGAATATTTGAATAATGCGTGTTAAGAGCGGTAGAAATCATTCTTAAAACAGATAGAATTCCTTCTTACCCATCATTCCGTCATTCCAATTTTCCAACATTCCAATTGGCGTATAGTCTCTTGTCAACGAATCATTTGATAATGTGGGTAACATCGATAACTGTCAACATATTTTGACAAACCGACCCTCCGGGGTTGTAAAAATAAACTTTTAAACTTCCAAGAGGAGGCTCATGGACTTCTTTCTTTGCGTTATTGGTATGGTAATGATTGTTGAGGGATTTCCATATTTTGCATTTCCCGAAAAAATGAAGACCTGGGTGAAAAAGGTCCTTGAAATGCAGGATGGTGCACTTCGCAGGTTTGGACTCGTGCTCATGGTTTTGGGACTTGGTTTGGTCTACGTAGGAAGAAGATAGACGTGGTAAAGCGAATGTATTCATTGCTCGACTATGAATATGAACTTCCAGATGAGCTCGTCGCCCAACAGCCCTTACCTCAAAGGGATCAGTCGCGGCTTTTATTTTTAAATCGTCAAACGGGCAAACGAGCCCACTACAAGTTTCAAGACCTTTATGATATGCTCCGCCCAGGGGATATCCTCGTGGCGAACAATACAGAGGTAATTCCCGGACGTCTTTTAGGGAGGAAGGTTACGGGTGGTAAGGCGGAACTTCTCATTATCGACTATGCCGGCAGACAGAAAAACAATCGCAAAAACGGCGAAATCGTTTGCAAATGTTTGATCAAATCCTCTAAGCGTGCAAAACCGGGAACATCACTATCGTTTGAAAAGGGGCTTTCGGCAGAAGTGATCGATATTAATGACGGTATTTTTACGGTTGCATTTTCAAGCAAAAACGATTTCGAAGATTTACTGTATCAAATTGGAAACATACCGCTGCCACCCTATATTAAACGAAATGGACAATCGGATAATTCCTGCGATGACCGAACCACCTACCAGACCGTTTATGCTTGTCAAAAGGGAGCGATTGCAGCGCCGACCGCCGGGTTACACTTTTCAGAAGGATTCCTTGAAAAACTGAAAACAAAAGGAATTCAGATAGCTTACATTACACTGCATGTGGGTTATGGAACCTTTTTGCCCGTAAGAGTATCGGATATCAGACACCACAAGATGCACGAGGAGTGGTATAATGTCCATCCATCGGTTGCGGATACCATTAATCGGGCGAAGATGGCGGGTGGCCGAATGGTGGCAGTGGGAACGACTTCTGTTCGCACACTCGAATTTGCGGCAAATGACGATGGCCGCATTCGGGCCGGTTGCGGAAATTGTGACCTTTTTATCTATCCCGGTTACCGATTCAAAGCGGTGGATGCCATACTAACCAATTTCCATCTTCCAAAATCGACATTGCTCATGTTGGTATCGGCATTTGCCGGACGGTCGGCAATACTCAAAGCATATAAAGACGCCATAATGGAGAGATATCGATTTTATAGTTACGGGGATGCGATGTTTATTGCGTAACCATTCGGCCACTTAACGATCGTTGAATCAACTATTCATGTCGAATTTCAAGATCATAACCGAATCGAATGATACGAGAGCAAGAACCGGTGTTCTCGAAACGCACCATGGCGAGGTCGAAACGCCGGTCTTTATGCCGGTGGGAACCCTTGCCTCGGTAAAATCTTTGAGTCCTGAGGAACTTTTGGATGCGGGGGTTCAGATACTCCTCGGCAATACATACCATCTGTACCTTAGACCTGGCTGTGATATCATCAATCGTTTTTCCGGACTCCATCGATTCATGAATTGGCGGAAGCCGATCCTTACAGATAGCGGTGGATTTCAAGTATTTTCCCTTGCAAAGCTAATGAGAATCAACGAGGAAGGTGCCACTTTTCAGTCTCACTTAGATGGATCCAAGCATCTGTTAACACCGGAAAAAGCTGTTTCGCTGCAGCGAAGCTTTGGTTCCGACATCATCATGTGCTTAGATCAATGTATTGAGTATCCGGCTGATAGCGCAACTGCCAAAGAGGCTCTGGAGCGAACCACCCTCTGGGCGAAGCGATGCAAACAAACCTGGAAGACATCTGGTAATACATCGAGCTTGCTTTTTGGTATCGTTCAGGGCGGCATGTTTGAAGATTTGCGGGCACAATCCGTAGATCAACTACTTGAGATTGGCTTTTCCGGTTATGCGGTTGGAGGACTTAGTGTTGGCGAACCCAAGGAAATGCTGTTGGACATTGCAAATTTCACACTGGCACAACTGCCCGGTTCAACACCAAAGTACGTTATGGGAGTGGGAACGCCCGAAGATATGGTTGAACTGGTTTCGTTAGGCGCCGATATGTTTGACTGCGTACTACCCACCCGAAACGCACGAAACGGTCAACTGTTTTCACGTCACGGGACCATGAACATCTGTAATTCCCAATATAAAAACGATACACAACCCATCGATAGCAGGTGTGAATGCTATACGTGTCGAAATTTTTCACGAGCCTATTTACGCCATCTTTACATGTCACGAGAGCTTCTTGCTTATCGTTTAAATACGATTCATAATGTTTATTATTATATTCATCTTATGGAGGAAATTCGTACCGCAATTTCAGAGAAAAAATTCCGCGATTTTAAAAAGGAGTTTTATCGAAAGCGAAATACTGGTAGGTGAAAGATACAAAATAACACTCAGAGGGGGAAAAGAAAATGAAAGAAAAGATTGAAACGGCCCTTGATAAGATTCGGCCCATGCTACAGGCCGATGGCGGCGATGTCGAATTTGTTGATGTGGAAGACGGTGTGGTGAAGGTCCGTCTTAAAGGTGCCTGCGCAGGGTGCCCCATGTCGCAAATGACCATCAAAAATGGTGTGGAAAGACTGCTCAAAGAACAGATTCCCGAGGTAACCGCGGTGGAATCTGTTCTTTAATTTTGCTGTTAACGCATAGCAGGCAAAGTGTGTGCCATCTACAGGGTGCGTTACCAGCTTCCTTGATCCATATTTAGCAACAGCGGGAGGCGCTTGTATGACCATTGCCAAAAAAGTTGAAACCGTACTTGCCAGATCATCCTGGATTCGCAAAATGTTTGAGGAGGGCGCAAGACTTAAAAATATGCATGGCGCTGAAAAGGTTTATGATTTCAGTTTGGGGAACCCAAACCTTAAACCACCGGCGGAATTTACCACCGCATTGAAAGAGGCAGTGGCGGTTTCCGAGACTGAAGGTCACAGTTACATGCCCAATACCGGTTTTCCGTATGTTTGCCAATCCGTTGCACATTACCTTTCCACAGAACACCACGTTCAAATCTCAGGAAACGATGTCATCATGACATGCGGCGCGGCCGGTGCCGTAAACATCGCACTGAAAGCCATCTTGGACTCTGGCGATGAGGTGATTGCGCCGGCCCCCTATTTTGTTGAATACGGTTTTTATGCAGACAACCACGGCGGTGTATTTAAAAGTGTTCCGACCCAACCGGATTTTACGTTAGATCTTGATGCCATTTCATCGGCGATTACCGATCGCACCAAGGCGGTTATTTTGAATTTCCCGAATAACCCCACCGGTCAGATCTACTCTGAAGAGAGTCTTCAGGAATTGGGAAAATTGTTAACGGAAAGAGGAAAAACACTGAATCGAACCATCTATGTGTTATCCGATGAACCGTATTGTAAAATCGTCTATGATGGTGCCAAGGTGCCGAGTATATTCAATTGCTACGATGAGAGTATCATTGCCAGCTCTTATTCGAAGGATATCTCCATACCCGGGGAACGGATTGGATTCACTGCGGTAAACCCGAAAGCGCGCTACAAAGATGATCTGTTGGCAGCAATGGCACTTGCAAACCGAATTCTCGGATTCGTGAATGCACCTGCACTGATACAGCGTGTAATTGCCTGTATTCAAGGGGCTTGCGTGGATGTGTCCCAGTACAAGAAAAAACGTGATTTATTATGTGAAGGTCTTTCAGACTATGGCTACGAGTTTGCGAAACCGGCGGGAGCCTTCTATCTCTTTGCCAAGACACCGATACCGGATGATGTCGAATTTGTGCGGGCGCTTCAAGAAGAATTGATTCTCACCGTTCCCGGAAGCGGCTTTGGCGGGCCCGGCCACTTTAGAATCGCCTATTGCGTGGCGGATGATACCATTATCAATGCCATGCCTGGGTTTAAGCGAGCCATTGATAAATATAAGTAAAGTTACAGGACACACAGGATCAGAACCTAGGTATGGTTTTATTAAATTAACGCCCTTCGGGCGGACAAAATCCCAGGTTTCGGGCGTCAGGTTTCAGTTCCTTCTCTTACTAATCCTGACACCTGACACCCGAAACCCGAAACCTGAAACCAAAATGATAGATTTCGTATAACCAGATATAAGTGATCTTATTGGATTCATTGATTTAAAAAAAGAATTTCCTATGCTATTCAGTTAATCCTGTCTAAAACAGAAAGAACAATTCAAATGAAAATACTTCAAATCGATCATCTTGGAATCGCCGTTAACAACATTAATGACGGAAAGAAATTCTGGACAGAAGCTTTGGGGCTTGAATTCAAAGGGGCTGAAACGATCGAAGAACAGAAGGTGACCACCGCTTTTTTTCCAGTGGGAGACAGTGAGGTTGAGCTTTTGGAATCCACATCACCGGACGGACCGATTGCCAGGTATTTAGAGAAAAAAGGCGAAGGGATTCAGCATGTGGCCTTTCGTGTAGCGGATATTGATGCGGCACTTAAAGAGTTAAAAGAAAAGGGTGTTGGATTGATTGACGAATTTCCTCGAAAAGGGGCGGGCGGTGCAAAGATTGCGTTTCTCCACCCGAAATCGACCGGAGGTGTTCTGGTCGAATTATGTCAGCGGGAGTAAGGAGGCATACATGTCAGAGCATCCGGATATCAGGAAATGGAAAGAACTCGCACAAAAAGAACTTCGGGGAAAGTCGCTCGATTCACTAACGTGGTTGAGCCCAGAGGATATCTCCATCAAGCCGCTATATACGGCCGAAGATCTTGAGAAGCTGGAGTTTGTCAACGGGCTTCCCGGACAAGCACCTTTTGTTCGGGGCCCCCGAGCCACCATGTATTCGGGAAGACCTTGGACGATTCGCCAATATGCCGGTTTTTCCACAGCAAAGGAATCGAATGAATTTTAT
>JAHEHB010000313.1 GCA_024644775.1 Deltaproteobacteria bacterium | reverse complement strand
GCCTGAACCGATACATCGAGTGCAGAAACAGCTTCATCGCAGACGATAAATTCCGGATCAGTGGCCAGCGCACGTGCGATCCCTACCCGTTGTTTTTCACCGCCGCTGAGCTGGTGCGGATAACGCGTTGCATACGCGGAAGACAGCCGAACCATATCGAGCAGCTCATTGACACGGTGGGTCAGTTCCGTTCCCCTTGCCAAACCAAAGAGCGCCAGCGGTCGGCCGATGATATTTTCTACGGTTTTGCGGGGATTCAATGATGAATCCGGATTCTGGAATATAATTTGCGCCAATTGCCGTACCCTGCGCAGTCCTCTTTCTTTGGCGTACGTAATTTCCTGCCCACTGATGGTGATGTTACCGTCATTGGGCGTAATAAGCCGCACCAGACACCTCCCAAGTGTCGATTTCCCGCAACCGCTCTCCCCAACTAACCCCAAGACTTCCCCGGCATTGATGGTCAAAGAGACATCTTCAACCGCCTGAATCCGTAACGGTTCGTATCGAATCGGCAACCCTCCGGAAAAATCCAATTTCAATCCCGACAACAGGCCCCCGATCTGGAAAACTTTGCTGACATGATTTATCTCAATCAAGCGATGCTCATCTGCGCTGGAGGAAATCATCCCGCTTTTGTGAACGTCTTCCCCTTCGTTTTCCCAAGATACATGGGCCAGGGCTTCAGCACGCCAGCATCGGGCGGAGTGGTTACCCCTTAAGTTTCGCGAGCTCTGAGACTCGGTTTCACAACGATGTGTCCGAAAAGGGCAGCGCGGGTGGAAGACACAGCCGGTGGGTAATGACAGGAGATTCGGGAAGTTTCCGGGAATGGGCGACAATCGATCCTGACGGTGAGCGACGCGCGGTAGAGAAGCAAGCAACCCCTTGGTGTAGGGGTGATACGGGTGATACAGAACGTCCTCGGTTTTTCCGTGTTCGACCACATGCCCGGCATACAGCACACAGATAAGGTCACACATTCGCGCCACCACCCCCAAATTGTGAGTGATGAACATAATACTGAGTCGATGGTCGCGGCGGAGCTTTTCCAGTAAGTCGAGAATTTGCGATTCGATGGTAACATCAAGGGCGGTT
This sequence comes from Deltaproteobacteria bacterium, assembly GCA_024644775.1. The sequence goes on along the minus strand of JAHEHB010000313.1, from coordinate 5,440 downwards.
GTGGGTTCATCGAGTATCAGAAGCTCCGGCTCGCACGCCAGCGCTGTAGCGATAAGGGCTCGCTGTTTCATGCCTCCCGAAAGCTGGTGCGGATAGGCCTGGATGAGTTCATCCGGCCGCGAAATGCCCACTTCGGCCAGCAGTTGCTGGGCTCTTTCCAAAGCCTGCGCGTCGCTCATGCCTTTGTGCATGATCAGGGGTTCTCCGATCTGTTCGCCCACCGGCAGCGATGGGTTGAGCGAGGTAAAGGGATCCTGGAACACAATGGTGATTCGATCTCCGCGAAGGCTTCGCCTATTTTCATCGGACAATTGACTCAATTCTTTTCCACGAAACAAAATACTTCCATCGGCCACCTCGGCCTCGTTTGCCAGGAGCCCAAGCACTGCGAGCGCCACGGTACTTTTCCCGGAACCAGACTCACCAACCAGGCCGACCGCCTGCCCCTCTGTAATGTCAAGGGAAATACCGCTAAGCGCATGCACCACACCGGAACCGGTATGATACCGAACCGTCAGATTTCCAATGCTGAGAAGCGGTTGATTCATGTTCCCTGGGGTTTCATGCGGGGGTCCAGCATGTGGCGGAGTCCGTCTCCGAGCAGATTGACCCCGATAATGGTGATACTTAGCGCGATTCCCGGTGCAAGAACGATCCATGGGGCAGAATGAATAAACGGTCGAGCCTCTGCAATCATCAGACCCCAGTCCGAGCTCGGTGGTTGGACCCCCAAACCAAGAAAGCTCAGAGCGGCGCCGATCATAATAGCAAAGGTTACGCGCAGTGCCGCCTCGACGATAATGGGCGGCCACGCATTCGGCAGTATTTCAAGGGCCATGATATAGTAAGGTCGCTCTCCGCGTGAGCGGGCGGCGAGTACGAATTCCTCTTCCGATAAATCCAGCGTAACGCTCCGCGTCAATCTCACCATGACGGGCACATAGATCACGCCGACGGCAACGGTCGTTTTCAAGATGTTCGGCGGCGTGACCGCGAGGATGAGAAGTCCCAAAAGAATTGGGGGAATCGACATGAATACATCTACCGAGCGCATGATGACCTCTTCGAGGTGTCCGCGAAAGTAACCGGCAATCAACCCTAAAGGAACACCGATCAACACGCTCAGCAGCGTCGCCCCGATGCCCATAAAAAGCGACAATCGCCCGCCCACCAGCATTCGACTCATCACGTCACGGCCATACTCGTCCGTCCCCATCCAGTGTGAGATACTGGGAGGCGCCATCCGCGTCATGATATCCATCTGATCATATGGGTACGGGGCAATGTAGGGCCCGACAAAGGCAACGATCAAGACCAGAATGAAGATACCCGCGCCCCAGATCATCTGATCAGGGACCCGATGGAGGTGCCGGGGGAGATCTTTACTGTCGGATTGCTTTTCCATAGCGGATTTTCGGGTTAAGAAATGCATAAAGCAAATCGGCACACAAATTGGATATCGCATATATGGCCGTCACCACCAGTATGCTGGCCTGGATGGTCGGAATGTCGGCATGGTTAATGGCGAAAATCAACAGCCGCCCCAGACCCGGGTAAGAAAATACGGTCTCAACAACGACAATCCCTCCCATAAGATACCCCACATCGATCGCCAATATGGTGATTGTCGGCAGAAGGGCGTTTCGCAGTGCGTGATGACGGATCACCGTGCGCTCGGGGATACCCTTGGCCCGCGCCGCTGTCACATATTGGGTCTGCATCGTTTCCAGCATGCTCGAGCGTGTCAGACGCGAGACGTGGGCAACCATATGAGTAACCAGGGTGCTTACCGGTAAAATGATATGAGCCAACCAATTCCAAATTCCTTCGTCAAGCGGTGCGTATCCGGTTGCTGGCAACCACCGGAGATAGCCTGCAAACAGCATGATCACAACAATGGATTGGAAAAACTCGGGTATCGAAATAAAGACGTAGGTTCCCACCGAAATGACATGATCGATCCTTTGATTGTAGTAGACCGCGGCGAACACACCGAGCCAAATGCCCAGCAAAGTGATAAATACCATGGAAACACCGGCCAGTATCGCCGACCGACCGATGGCGTCGAAGAGCATCGGCGCAACGGGACGCTCCATGATCATCGAGGTGCCTAGATCTCCCTGGAGAACACTGGAGGCCCATCGCCAGTATTGGATATAGATCGGATCATTTAGGCCGAGTTTCTCTTCCATGGCACGAACCTGATCCAATGGGGCGAAATCCCCGAGGATGAGGTAAGCGACGTTGCCGGGAAGGATTTGTGTTATCCAAAAGATCAACATCGACATGACCACGAGGATCAGGACAATGTAAAATAATCTTCTGAGAATATAGAAAATCATCCGTTTTACGAATTCAGCTGTAGGGTCTTTTGCTGCCGCGGTTTGCCGAAAAGCTCATCGGTCCAATGGGTATATTCGGCCGATGAGCTTTTCAATTCGCGGCGGATTACTTCTCAATATAGGTGGTTCTTAAATCCAGCCAAAGATACGGATGGGTTCTGAAACCTTTTACATTCTTGTTGTATGCGTTCACAAAATTCTTTACATACATAACGATACCGGACGGGTTTTCCACCACGAGTCGTTGATATTCTTGATAGAGCCTCTTCAGCTCCTCCGGATCTTTGGTGGCACGCGCTTTGCCCAAAACCTCGTCCACCTTGGGGTTATTATAGTTCCACATGCGGGTATTCCACGAGCCCTCGCTATGGTACCATGGATAGGTTGACGTATCGATGGTGGGACGCGTGAAGTATCCATCCGTGTAAAACGGTGCCTTCCCCGATACCGTCGCACCCCAGTGGCTGTATGGGACACGTTGGAGTTCGGCATTGACTCCGATCGTTTTCAGCATTTGCTGGATTGCCACGCCGTTGCGTTCGCGCACGGGCCGGCCGATGGGAACAAAAAGCTTTATCTTCATACCCTTTGAATAACCCGCTTCAGCCAACAACCGTTTAGCTTCTTCGATATTAGCCTTAAAGCCGATATTTTTATTGAAGTAGGGATGGCGCGGCGAAATGGGGGAGTGCGTCGCAATACCATGACCGAACACGGCGAAATCGGCGAGTTTCTGTTTGTCGATCGCCAGATTAAAGGCTTTGCGGACACGCACATCCGTAAAGGGTTCCTTTTTGTTGTGCAGCACAAATCCTTCCCAGCTGCTGGTGGGTACTGCATCGACCACAAGGTCAGGATTCTTTTTGAGTTTCTCGATGGCTTCGTACGGAAGATTCCAGGTCAGATCGATATCCCCCGCTTCCAGGGCCGCGACTCTCGATGCATCTTCGGGCATAAAACGAAACACGACGCCGTCCAGTTTCGGCTGGCCCTTGATGTAATAGTTAGGATTTTTGACCAGAACCAGTTTGTCTTCGGGGGTAAACTCTTTTAGCATGAACGGGCCGGTGCCGCTGGGTTCGGTGGATAGTTTGTCCACCCGGTCGCTGGGGATGATTTTGAGTTGTCGTTCGATCATCAGATCCGCCCATCCGGCATAGGGAATTTTAAGGTTGAAACGGATCGTATATTTATCCACCGCCTCCATGCTTTCGATCAGCTTTGAGTGACTCGCGGCACGCGAACCGGTATTGGGATCGCCGATCAGTTCAAACGTTTTGATGACATCTTCGGCGGTCAGTTCCTTGCCGTGGTGAAATTTGACGCCCTTTCTTAAATAGAAGGTCCAGGTCTTCAGATCGTCACTGGTATCCCATCGTTCGGCCAGATCGCCGGTAATGTTGAGATCTGCATCGATCTGGGTCAAACCACTGAAGACCAATACATCGTAAACATACTCCTCACCCCGGGTGGCCTTGGCTGGGTAAAGTTGATTAAGACTGGAATTGAGCGTCGCCCGGAGTACGTCACCCGCCTGTGGCTGACCGGGTAGACCAAACACGAGAAGGTAGATTACCGAAAACACAATTACCAGTTTTTTCATGATGTTACCTCCTTTGTTACGGGTTTGTTCAGCTTCTCTTTCGAGCCCTTCCAATGGTTTACTCGTTTCGAGGAAGGGTCTATTCTTCCCCATTTATCCCGATATCATCTGTGAAAGATACAAAATTCAGATATAGTTAAATTGTGAATAGTGACTTTAATTCAATAGGGCTCCGGTTCATTATCCGGATCGAGCGCGCGGATAACATATCGCTGAACGCTTGGCTGGTATATTTCCCAAAGGAAACGAAGCTCTGCAAGTGGATCGCGGTCAAATTCAACACGGATATCGACTAAAGGGAAACTCTCCTCGTGAACCACTAGTAAAGCCGCCGATTTGACCTGCTTCCGCTCACCCATTTTCAATTCACTACCGAACGCCCGCCCGGCTTCCAAAGCGCGTATCAACCGTTCTGCCATGTGCGCTTCAGGGTGCTCCTCAAAAGCCTCCACCATTGCCCTGGGTAAGTCGGCGCTACAGATAATGTTCCCGATGGCAATACAGCCGTCGCTTTGGTAATGCCCATGAATGGAGAAAATCTTATCACCATGGAAATAGGCGGTATTTCCCTCTCCATCCACAACAGCCAACTGGCGATGGCCGATGGTTGGGTCTCCGGTAACCAATTCGTCGATAACTTCTTTTGCGGTCTTTCCCTGGGAAAGCATCTCGATGCCGCGCGTGCCCAGTCGGGGATCGGTACGGTGTTGAGTAAGGACTGCCCCGGTATTGGCCTTTGCATAAAGACATCGGCAGCCCACTCCCAAACTCGACGTCGTCGCCGCAACGCCATAAATTCCGGTTTCACGACATTTAGCAGCAATAGAGAAAGTCATGGGTAACTCCTATTTCAAGGGTTTGAGAGTTAGCGGTTGAAGAGATATCGATGAAAATTCGAACAGAACAACTTGAGTTTTTTTTACGTGAGTTTTGACTATAAAAAAAGTAATCGTGAGTGTCAACCAAAATTACGACATAAAATTCGGTTAGGACGATAAAAACGAAGGCATCGGTACGTCGGGATATTGATCTTTCAACCGCCTCCAGGCATTCTCGGCTGCCGCCTGTGCGTTTTGAATCACATCGGTCTCGTTTAAGGTCAACACTTTACCGTCCCGCATGAGGAAATGTCCGTCAACCATCACGGCATCCACCGCACCTGGATGACCATAATGCACAAGGTTGGATGTGAGGTTGAAAATCGGCCGCAAATGCGCATGGTTGAGATCAATCACCGTCAAATCCGCCCGTTTACCGGGCTCGATGGAACCAAGATCATACTCACGGGCCAGGGCCAGGGCGCCGTTTCGGGTCACCGCGTCCAGGAGAAGCTGTGGAGCCGGTTTTACACCACCGCCGTAGCTGCCCCTGTAAAGGATAAGGCCGATCTTTAAAGCGTGAAACATGTCTTCCGTCATGTTATCGGTGCCAAGAGCGACGTTCACTCCTTTTTCCAGGATATGCGCCATAGGCGCTCGATGGGGGCCGCGGCGTG
>JAHEHB010000312.1 GCA_024644775.1 Deltaproteobacteria bacterium | reverse complement strand
AATTGCCAGCAGTGTAAAGGAATCCGGTCCGGCAATAAATTTTTGTGTAACGATGTAAAGGGGAAACTCTCCGCTTATTACAAGATATATCAAAGAAGCAATGAACAACGCGAATGCAATGGGAATACCGGAGATAAAAAGAAAAACGAGGGCTCCGAAAAGGATAAACAGCATGTTTTTAACCGCTTGAGTTTGGATGTTTGAACGCTCGGAAATCTTCTTTGAGCAACCCGATTAATCTAAAAACGAGGAACGCCATCCCGATGGGAAAGGAAATGTACACATAAAACATGGGCATTTCCAAAGCGGGGGACCGTCGCCCATATACCTCGACGGCATGCGCAAAGGCACTGGGGAGAATATAAATAATGCTCAAGATGATAATAATATTTTGAATAATATCAATCAGTTTTCTATATTTATCAGGAAAGAAATTGAGAAAATAAGACACACGAATATGCTGCCGGGTTCCGGCGAGATAAGCGGCGGCCATAAACGCAAACCAAATGTAAGCATAACGGGCAATTTCTTCACCCCAGGACACCGGTTTGCCGAAAAGGCGTGAAAAAAGCTGTACTAAAACAGAAAAGGCCATTAGTAATATAAAACCATTGCTCAACCACCTTTCACCGTTATCCACTACCGCACGAAGGCTCTTATGCATTCGGTTCCCCCGGGTTATGGAGGAGTGGACGGTCTTTGCCCACCCCTCTCTAATCGGTATTTAGGTTTCTTTCGAATATCCGCTCGAAAGAAATAGCGCTAAGCCCCTATTGTCCCTGAGCGGCAGCCTGTGCGATTTCCTTAAAGATCGGTCCGAAACGTTTTTCCAGTTCCGGATAAATCGTTTGTACGGCTTTCCGGAATGGCGTCCTGTCAACCTCGATGATCTGAATACCTTTATCCTGCAGAAATTTCTGAGCTTCCTTTTCGCGTCGCAGCATCTCATCAATCTCCCAATCGGTAACCTTTTGAATAGCTTCCGAAACGACCGGTTTCAGATCATCCGGGATCTTTTTCTGCCAGGAGTTTTCGTTGAAGTTCCAGAGGCTGGGATGCACACTGTGTCCGGTGAGGGAGTAGTATTTGCCGACTTCGTAGAATTTATTCAATTGAATGGTTACGGGGGTATTTTCCATCCCATCGACCACCCCTGTTTGAAGCGAAGTATAAACCTCGGACAATGCCACCGGTACCCCGGTGGGCCCCATCGCTTCCAAAGACATCTTTAGAAACGGAGTGGTCATGGAACGAATTTTCAAACCTTTCAGATCTTCCGGTTTATGAACCGGTTTTTTTGCCGTGAGGATGTGACGTCGCCCGTAGTACAATACATCCATGACCCGAACGCCCAGTTTTTGCTTGAGTTGATCGAACAGTTTTTGACCGACGGGCCCGCGCATAATTTTTAAAAGCTGTTGTGGAGAATCTACAAGATAATAAACCTGAAGGGAGTTCATGGGATCGTAATACCGGCCAACCGCAGTCGGTCCCGCAGGTTGCAAATCTACGGTACCTTTGATCATTTGATCCGTAATCTCTCTGCTTTTTCCCAACTGGCCGGCCGGATAATGTTTGAAAAGCACCTGGCCATTGGTTTTTTCTTTTACTTCTTTTACAAGCATTTCACAGGCCAGCGAATACGGATGTTTCACAGGAAAGTTGTGGGCAACGCGAAGCGTTGCCGCCGAAGTTGTGCCAGAAACGATAAAAGTAGCCGAAAGGATTAAAATAAAGTACCCGATCAATCGCTTTGCATTCATCGCTATCCTCCTTTTTTATCGGTTAGAAAAATATTGATGGTGGAATGACTGAGGTTATGTAAATGGTTATCACAAGGATTTCGGAGCTTGCAAGATGTTTTTCGCAATGATGCAGCAGTTCTCGGTGAATTTGGCATTGCCGTGATCCACCGGATGGTCACCGAGAATCGCTGGCAATTATGGGTTTCTCTTGATTGTCCGGGAATTTCCTTCTATTTTAGACTGGATGAACGGGATTGAGATACGGGGTAATATCTCCAGGCTGTTCCAGCAATAAAGTCCGTCGGTTGGGCCCGAAGACCCAACATAATCAGACGAAAGTATCCGAATAATCCTGTAAATTCTGTCTAATATAATAAAAAGGAGGCCGCATCATGTCGCAATTTATGCATCTTTTTTCACAGATAAATATAGGCACCATGAATCTAAAAAATCGAATGATCATGGCACCCATGCAGACCAACTATGCGGATGAAAAAGGTCATGTTACCAATCAGCATATAGCCTATCACGTGGTGCGTGCGAAAGGCGGGGTGGCCTACAATACCACCGGGCAGACCACTGTGGCGTTTCAGGGGCGATATAATGGGAGGATGCTTTGTTTACATGACGACAAATTTGTTCCGGGATTCAAACGATTAGCCGATGCCGTTCATTCCGCCGGCGGAAAACTCGTGATTCAACTGAACCACTGTGGACCGAAGGCCGATCCGGAGGCAACGGGCATGCCGGTGGTGGGCCCATCTCCCATTGAGGATAATCCCAAGAGCGGTGTTCCCATTGAGATATCAGAACGAGGGATTCAGGACACGGTCTCTGATTTTGCCAGAGCCGCTTTAGGGGCAAAAAACGCAGGAATCGATGGAATTGAGCTTCATATGGCCCATGGTTACCTGTTGAGTTCTTTTCTAACAAAACATATGAACAAACGAAACGATGCATACGGCGGTGATATCCACGGAAGGATGCGGTTTTCCCTCGAAGTTCTGATGAAAGTGAGAGAAACGGTCGGTGAGAGGTATCCCATCATTTGCCGGTTTTCCATGGGCGACTTTAAAAATACCGGCATCTCCCTCGAAGATGCAGTGGTTCTAGCAAAAGCACTTGAAAAAACCGGTGCGAATGCGCTTCATATTTCGGCTTATAAAGATGCAACCGCCCCCTATTATACGTCTCAAGGTCATTTGATACCCTATGCGACCGAAGTAAAAAAAGTGGTAAATATTCCCGTGATAGGAGTGGGGCGTATTTTGGATCCTGTGTATGCCGAGCGGCTTCTTAGTGAAGGTCAGGTGGACATTGTCGCCCTTGGCAGACAAATGTTGGCAGATCCGGAATTTCCGAATAAAATCAGGGACGGCAGGCTTGATGAGATTATCCCCTGCATCGGCTGTAACAGCGGCTGTATCGGACGCACCATTACCTATCACACAACCTGTGTTTCAAATCCGCAGACAGGCTATGAAGCGGTCATCCGGATAAAACCGGCTGAAAAAAAGAAAAAAGTGATGGTTATTGGAGGGGGGCCTGCGGGAATTCAAACGGCGTTAACTGCAGCTGAAAGGGGTCATCAGGTGACACTTTTTGAAAAACGCGACTATCTGGGTGGTAACTTTTATGTCGCCTCCCTTCCGGATGGAAAAAAAGATCTGCTTCGGCTTCTTACGTATTGGGAATGTGCATTAACGCGAAATCATATTGATATTCGACTCAACACAAAAGCAACAGTTGAGACAATACAAAGCGAAAGGCCGGATGAAGTAGTGGCCGCCATTGGCGCAACATCCTACTATCCCCCGATCAAAGGCATTGACACCCCCATGGTGATCCGAGCTGAGGATGTGTTTTTTAAAGAATCCGAGATTGGAACGAATGTCGTTGTGGCAGGCGGCGGTGAGGTGGGTCTCGAAGTTGCAGACCATTTGGCCCGAAACGGAAAATCTGTGGTGCTTGTGGAAATGCAGGAAGCGGTCGGCTACGATGTCCCCAAAAACACAAAACCGGTTCTATTAAAACGTCTCAAAGAAGCCGAAGTCAGCATCAGAACTCAGACCACATTGAAACGAATTGGGGAAGGATCCGTTATGGTGGAAGCAAACGGCGAGGAGTCGGTTATCGATACGATCGATAATGTGGTGTTGGCTTTGGGCTTTCGGCCCAATCACGGCGTTTTGAAAAGACTGCGTTCCGCTTTTAGCTCAATTCATATCATCGGAGATGCCATGGATGTGCGGCAGGCGTTTTCGGCTGTGCAGGATGGATTTAAGCTTGGCTGCAGCTTATAGGTGTCTCACCCGTAGTTTTACCTAAACTGAACCACTCAACCGTGGTTTTACAAAAGTCATCGTCATATCCCAAGCCTTTTGGTCAAAACTAAGGCCGCACCCTATCTCCCTTCGACATTTGAACAAAGACTTTGACATACGCAATTCGTATAACATAATATGATGGCTCAGGGAGGGCAATATGGCGAAGCCTCAGCATCTGGCCATACTTAAAGAGGGCGTTGATACCTGGAATCAATGGCGAAAGCTCTACCCTCAACTTGTGCCGGATCTTCGGTGGGAGGATCTGAGAGGCTATAATCTGAGGGGAATCGATTTGAGCGGTTCAAACCTGAGATTAATTGATCTCAGAGGCGTCAATCTGAACATGGCGGACCTCAGCAATGCAGACCTAAGGGGGGCAGACCTTCAAGCGGCGAATCTTGCCGAGGCGAAACTGACGGGAGCAATCCTAAAAGAGGCGACACTGAATAGTGCGAATGCACATGAATCAAATCTTACCGAGGCAAATTTATCGATGGCTGATGTGAGCATGGCAAAGCTCGTCAAAGCCGATCTCTGCAGAGCAAACCTGATAAATACTCAGCTGAAAAGGACGGATTTGACCCAATCAACCATCGGATTCACAATTTTTGCAAATGTTGATTTAAGTTCTGCTTTGGGTCTGGATACCATCAACCACTTGGGACCTTCCTCCATAGATATTGATACCATTTTTCGTTCTCGATGGAGTATCCCTGAGGTTTTTCTCAAAGGGTTGGGTGTGCCGGAAATATTCGTCGATTACATGTCGTCACTAATTGACCGAATAAGTGATTATTACTCTTGTTTTATCAGCTATAGTGTTGAAGACAAAGATTTCGCCGATCGTCTCTTTAATGATCTTCAGCGAGAGGGCATTCGGTGTTGGCATGCGCCTAAAGATGCAAAAGGTCATGAAACGCTGATAAGACAAATCGACGAAGTAATTAGGTATCATGATAAATTATTGCTTGTCTTATCACAAAGCAGTATCAACAAGGCGTGGACAAAATCCGAAATCCATAAAGCACTCAAAGCAGAAAATGATTTCGGTAAAAGAAAATTGCTTGTTGTTCAATCGGATGATACAAAACTGCAGGACACACCGGAAGGGGCCGATCCAGCGATCCATAAAGAACCGATTGCAGATATGGAAAGACAATACCTTTACGATTTATCCATGTGGAAAACAGACCCTGAAAAATACAAAGAAGTACTCAGCCAGTTGATAAGCATGTTTAAAACATCGAAGACAGGTACATAGTTTTTAAAAAAGTGCCACGATATAACATATCACAAAGTAGTTGTGGTCGTTGTCGTTGTCGTTGTTGAAGTCGTCGAAGTCGATGTGGTTGTCGTAGTAGTCCCTGTCAAACCCCCTGCAACAACAAGTGTTCTACAGCAGGTAACATACAGCGTCTGATTTTCAAACTCATCATTATCTGAGAAACAGCCATTGTCCCTCTGAACAATATCGCTGTCATAGGGGGCCCCCGTTGAAGTTTCTTTCGCATTACCAAAAATAGATGCCGAACAACCCGTATTTACCCAACCGTCTCTACAACGTAAGCCCCAGGTGAGCGTAGCATTCTCTGGTATGCCTTCTTCGCTGACAATCTGGAGCGCATCCTCTACCGGTGAATCAAGTGTTAAATCAAATACAGTTTCGAATACTGCTGAAGCACCACTCACCTGGCTATTTCTTTGACTCACGATTTCCAAAATAGATTGATTATTCTCATATCGGTGCGCTGCCGTAACACATGCCAATCTGACGGTCTGGTCCTGCGCGATCGATTGGTTCAGTAAAACTGCAATCAATAAAAGTGGCAAAATGATAAAGATTTTTGATTTTTTCATTTTTCAGTTCTCCCGTATGGTCTCTTTATTCAATGGAAAAAGGTCCCAATCAGTTTAGCACACCAATTTACTTCGTCAATGATTAACACAATTCAGAAATCTATTCTACCGTTTCCTGATACCATTTATATAAGTTCGGCTTCAAATTCTATCGCCTTTAATCCTTTAATATATACCCCAAAAAGTTTCAAATGGTCAATGGCATATTTTTGGGGACTGTAAATTATGGATAAAATTTCCAAAATCGCTAGGCTTGATTCTTTTCGACGGTTTCAATCGTTATCTTCAACCCACCCGTCGTTCGAAACTACACGCAACTTATTTAGGCGAAATATTCTTTCAATTGTCAACATGCACGTGATTGGTGTTGACGAATTCAAATGGATTGTTACGTTAAATCATAAATGTTAACCCTTGGTAAAGGAAAACGCAAACAATGAAAGGAACGGTTGTCATGATCAGAAAAATGATTCTGCTGGTATTTCTCGGTGGTTACGTTATATTTTCACCGTTGTCCTATGCTCAAAATTTTACCATAAAGGATTACACCTTTGTATGGAATGTGGCAAAGGAAGGAAAAACCCACATAAAAGTGCAGAAAAATCCAAACGGTATCAGAATACTT
>JAHEHB010000037.1 GCA_024644775.1 Deltaproteobacteria bacterium | reverse complement strand
GAAAAGAATCCGTGCAGCAATGGTTTCGGTCGCCGGTTAAGGGTCTGGGGGGCAAAACTCCGCTTGAATTTGCCGATACCGAACCCGGAGCCCAGGAGGTTGAGGATATGCTGGGTCGTATCGCAGACGGGGTGTTTTATTAATGCTCAGCGCCTGGCGTCTGGTAAATGAAGATTGGATCGATACGGTATTTTCCGGTGACGGCTCGCGGCGTTATGGTGGACGGTGGAACAGTAAAGGCTATCGTGCGATCTATTTGGCGGACTCTCTAGCCCTAGCCGCATTGGAGATAATGGTACACGCTGTCACATATACCGATCTGCAATACTACCTGTTTGTCGAAGTCCAATTTACCAGCAATTTAATTGAGACGGTCCCTGCCGAAAATTTGCCTGATAATTGGCGTGAAGACCCACCGCCTCTTACCACCCGACAGTTGGGCGATAGGTGGATTGAAGCCAGGACCTCACCCGCTTTAAAAATCCCCAACGCAATCATCCCGGTTGGATTTAATTACATGCTTAATCCGAAGCACCCGGACTTTGACAAGATCAAATTCGGGCGTCCCCAGCCATTTGTTTTTGATGATAGACTGATCAAGCCCTGATACCGGCTCTCATGATTTTTTCACTCTCCTATCTTACCAGATCGTTTTTACATGATCGTAATTCCATTTTTTTGTATTCCCTTTCTTCAGTTTCATACGGGATGTTATCCGGATCGGGTGTTGCCAATTGCCATCGATGCCCTTCCATGGTATGTGATGAAGAAATACTTATACGATCGATGCGACGTGCTCAGGTGCTTTCCATGGCGTCACAATACCGACAATACCCAATACCGTCTTAACGTGCGAAACACGATATTGTTATCCGCCAATATTTGAAAAAGGGAGAGTCGATTATGGAAAAACAAGCGTTTACACGAAATATCGATATAAACGGTCAACCGACCATCGTATATGATATCAATCTGATGGAAACAAAGGGAATGGCCGATATCAAACGTCTTCCATTTTCCGTTAAAATTCTTGTGGAAAATCTCCTCCGTAAACTGGATGAAAAAGTGGTGAAAGAAACGGATTTACTGCATATCGCACGATGGCAAAAAACGTATGACGCGCCGGTGGAAATTCCGTTTCATCCGGCACGGGTGCTCATGCAGGATTTTACCGGTGTTCCGGCAGTGGTGGACTTGGCTGTCATGAGAGATGCGGTTAAAGACCTTGGTGGGGATCCGAAAAAAATTAATCCACTGGTGCCGGTGGATCTAATCGTGGATCATTCGGTTCAGGTTGATTTTTTCGGCACCTCGGATTCCGTGATTAAAAATGTTGAAAAAGAGTATGAACGAAATGGCGAGCGGTATGCACTGCTGAAGTGGGCCCAGAAGAACTTCGATAACTTCAGTGTCGTACCCCCCAAATCCGGCATATGCCATCAGGTAAACTTAGAATATTTGGGAAAAACGGTGATGGTCGAGAGCTCCGGCGGCGCCATAACGGCCTTTCCGGATACGTTGGTGGGTACGGATTCTCACACCACGATGATTAACGGTATCGGCGTCCTTGGCTGGGGCGTCGGCGGTATCGAAGCAGAAGCCGTCATGTTGGGGCAGCCGTATTACATGACCATTCCACAGGTTGTGGGTGTCAAAATGGCCAATCAATTGAAACCGGGGATAACGGCCACCGATTTGGTTTTGAAGATCACCGAACTGTTGAGACAAAAAGGGGTGGTGGAAAAATTTGTAGAATATTTTGGACCCGGAATCAAAAATTTAACGATTCCGGATCGGGCGACCATTTCAAACATGACCCCTGAGTCAGGCGCTACCGTGAGCCTGTTTCCGGTAGACGAACGGACCATCGATTACCTGAAATTGACACACCGTCACGATGCCGCCGAGCTTGTCGAAGCCTATACCAGAGAAGTGGGGCTTTTTTATACGGGCACTGAAGCGCCATCCTATACCGAGGTGTTGGAAGTGGATTTATCCACCATCGAGCCGGCTGTGGCCGGACCCGCCAGACCCCAGGACCGAATAGAATTAACAGATTTAAAAGCAAGCTTTGCAGAAGTGCTGGGATGTGAATACAAACGCGATTTGGATGTGGCTCAGATGTCCACATTATTTGATGAATCCGGATGCCAGACCATTCGTAAACCTGTTTGCGATCCTATTAGTGCCAGGCTTTACGACGTTAATCTGAACGGCACCGAAGAGAAAATCGGCGACGGTAGTATCGTGATTTCCGCAATCACCTCCTGCACCAACACGTCCAATCCCTATGTCTTACTCGGGGCCGGTCTTGTGGCCAAAAGGGCGGTTCAACGGGGGCTTAAAGTTCCTCCCTGCGTAAAAACATCACTGGCTCCAGGATCGAAAGTGGTTATCGATTATTTGGAGGATGCCGGGTTATTGCCCTATTTTGAAGCACTTGGATTTCACCTAGCCGGCTTTGGCTGCACGACATGCATTGGAAACAGCGGTCCTTTGCATCCGGAAATCGAAAAAGTGATCTCAGAAAAGGATCTCAATGTGGCGGCGGTGATTTCCGGTAATAGAAATTTTGAAGCCAGAATTCACCAAAGCGTTAAATCAAACTACCTTGCCTCTCCGATGCTGGTGGTCACCTTTGCACTCGTGGGAAGAATAGATGCCGACCTGGCGGTAGAGCCGGTAGGGCTCGATCCCAATGGCCAACCGGTCTACTTAGCAGATATTTGGCCGACCGTAGAGGAAATTCAAACGTTGGCGAGAAAACATGTTAAAGAGGCGTTTTTTGAAACGGAATATGGACGGATCTTTAAAGGAGATAATTATTGGAAAAATCTAACGGTAGAAGAGAGCACGACCTATCAGTGGGACGAAAAATCCACCTACATAAGAAAGCCGCCTTATTTTGAAGGGTTCTCACTCAACCCCACTCCCTTAAGCGAAGTTGTCGATGCCAGAGCACTCGTCTTTTTAGGCGATTCGATTACAACCGATCATATTTCTCCGGCCGGTGCCATTGCAGAGGCCTACCCGGCCGGTCAATATTTGATTGGAAAAGGCGTATCCCCTGCAGCATTTAATTCGTATGGTTCCCGTAGAGGAAATCACGACGTGATGATGCGGGGTACCTTTGGAAACATCCGGCTAAAAAATCGACTCATCGCTCCCAAAGAAGGGAGTTATACAAAAAAATTTCCTGATGGCCGTGAAATGTTTATTTATGAGGCAGCCATGGCCTATCGAGACGAAGGAATTCCGTTGGTTGTGCTCGGTGGTAAGGAATATGGATCGGGTTCCTCCCGGGATTGGGCCGCAAAAGGCGCTGCGCTGCTGGGGGCCAAGGTTGTGATTGCGCAATCTTTTGAACGGATTCACCGCAGCAATCTCGTGGGTATGGGTGTATTGCCCTTAATGTTAAAAGAAGGGGATACGTGGGAACGTCTCGGAATAGATGGTTCCGAAACATTTACCCTTAGCGGAATTGCAGATATAATGCCCAGAGAAGCCATTCAGATAAAAGCAGTCAAGGAAGATGGAAAGGAAATCGTTTTTGATGCCATTGCTCGGCTGGATACAGAGATCGATATTGAATATTTCAAAAACGGAGGTATCTTGCCTTTTGTTATTAGAAAAATATTGAATGAATAATAACCTATGACCGATTCTTCACGCAAATCGATTCTTTGCCCCAACTGTCGAAAACTCATTAGCAACGATGAGCCTACCTGCCCCTATTGCGGTATTTCTCGCCCCGGTTCATGGTTCAAAAGTCTTATAAACCTTCGAAAATTTTATGAACCGGTTCGATGGATAATAATGGCGAATATTGTCATGTATTTTCTTACGATTTTGTTCAATCCGGGACGACCCGGTTTTTCTATGAACCCACTCTCCCTGTTTGCGCCTGACAATCGAAGTCTTTTGCTGTTGGGAGCCACCGGTACCGTTCCCATCGATCAACTCCAGCGGTGGTGGACGTTGGTGTCTGCCAATTATCTTCATGGAAATCTGTTGCATATTTTTTTTAATATGGTGGCGTTTCGCCAACTGGGACATCTCACATTGCAACTCTATGGCATCCATCGAATGATTATCCTGTACACCCTAAGCGGAATTGCCGGCTTTTGGGTCTCTTATATTGCAGGTGTCGCATTTACCATCGGTGCTTCAGCGTCTGTATGTGGGCTTATTGGCGCCATTATATTTTACGGAAAGAACCGTGGAGGAGTATTCGGACAAACGCTGTACAAACAGGTTGGGGGGTGGGCCGTCGCTATATTCCTATTCGGCTTCCTGGTACCGGGTATCAACAACTGGGGACATGGCGGTGGAATCATAGGCGGGGCACTGTTCGGTTTTTTACTCGGTTATCAGGAGAAACGCCGAGAGACGTACTGGCAAAAACTCTTAGCGTTTGGGTGTATCGCACTGACGATTATCGTTTTAAGTTGGGCCATTGTCAGTGCTGCTTATTACCGGGTATTCGGCTAAGATGTGTTAACGAATGTCTATCCGTAATCTCCGGAATTTCCATCCCCACAATGGGGAACGATTTACTTAGGAGCAACAATATTTTGGAATTATTTCCATATCACAGGCGATGGATCTCAGAATATCTCCATAACGCAACCATGCTGAACCAAAGGAGCTGGATATGAATTACAGAACACTCGGTAACACCGGATTGAAGGTATCTGAACTCGGATTTGGCTGCGGGAACGTAGGTGGTCTCCTGGTAAGAGGGGATCGTAAAACCATGGTGCACACTGTGGCCCGTGCCATCGAACTCGGAATCACTTATTTTGACACGGCTCCGCTTTACGGAGACGGTAAGTCGGAAACCAACCTGGGCTCGGTTCTCAAGGAACTCGAGGCCGACATGATCATTGGGACTAAGGTGATGTTGACCGCCGAGGATATGCAGAATATCGAAGAATCCATTGTAGATTCGGTAAATGGGAGCTTAAAACGGCTGGAGAAAGAGTGTGTCGATCTCATACAATTACACAACCGCATTGACCTTCAGCGCCGACCCCATGAGCGTTGCATCGGACTTGAAGACTTACCATCCGTTGTCCATGCGTTTCAGTCCCTCAAGGAGCAGGGCAAGGTTCGATTCTGGGGAATTACCGGTCTCGGAACAACCGAAGCCTTACATCGGACGGTTGACACGCAAGCGTTTCATACCATTCAGACCTGCTACAACCTGTTGAATCCCTCTGCCGGTAAACAGGTATCTCACATGTTTCCGTTTCAAGATTACCGGCAGCTCATCGATCGTGCTTCAGATAAACAGATGGGTGCCATTGCGATCCGTATTTTGGCGGCAGGCGCACTTAGCGGAACCACAGACCGACATCCGATTGCGTTTCCGTCCGTACCCCCCATCGCTTCGGGTCCGGGGTATGAGGAAGATGTAGAACAATCAAGATTTTTTAATTTCCTGATAGAAGAGGGATACACCCGTAATCCGGTGGAGGCAGCCATCCGATTTGTCATCAGCAAAGCCGGAATTTCCACGGCGCTGATCGGCATTTCCAGCATAGAACAGCTGGAGCAGGCGGTCGAATATACAAACAAAGGCCCGTTGCCGGTTGAGGCACTTAATCGACTTGACAAGGTTTAACAATAGCATCGCTACTCGGATGCTCCGGTGCGCTGGGTACGATCATACCACCGAGCATCGTAATGGTAATCCTTGGCGTAACCAGTGGCATCTCCATCGGTAAGCTCTTTTTAGGCGGTATAATTCCCGGAATCATGACGGGTGTTTCGTTGATGGTTCTGTCTTATTTTTTCTCAGTCAAAAAGGGCTACGAACGGGGAGAACCCTTCTCCTTTCGAAATATTTTAAAGGCTTTCAAGGAAGCCTTTCTATCACTAATGACACCGTTGATCATTATCGGTGGTATTCTTACCGGCGTTTTTACACCCACCGAAGCCGCTGTCGCAGCGGTGGCCTATGCACTTTTTCTCGGATTTGCGGTATATCGAACGTTACAGCTCAACCGATTGCCGGCGCTCATACTTTCCACGGTGGAAACCAGCGCAACAATACTGTTGATCATCGGAGCCGCTTCGCTTTTCGGCTGGGTGCTCGCCTCCGAACAGATCCCCCAGCGCTTTGCCGACGCATTCTTATCGCTGACCACAAACTATTACGTCATTCTTTTATTAATTAATCTGATGCTCCTCTTCCTGGGCATATTCATGGAAACCATCGCGATTATCATCATCGTGGTGCCCGTATTCATGCCCATCGTCCATTCCCTGGAAATTGATCCGGTACACTTCGGCGTCATGCTGGCGGTTAATTTGGCCATTGGTGCCAACACGCCGCCCGTTGGTGTGGACTTGCTGGCAGCCTGTCGTATCGGCGACACAAACTTAGAGGATGCTATGCGGTATATCGTTTTTTTGGTGGGGGCCATGATCATTTCGCTGGTTCTAATCGTTTATTTTCCGTCGCTTGTGATCTTTATTCCGAATCATTTTATGGTAAATTGATTCCTTTGCTTATAGCTTTACCGGCCGGGAGAAATAAGAATGATCGAAATTGTCGAAAGTAACTACACTGCAGATGGGCATGAGGCGTGCATCGTACAATTACTCAATGACTATGCAACGGACATTATGGGAGGGGGTGTTGAGCTCTCTGAACGCGTTAAAACAAATTTAGTTAAAGAGCTCGAAAAGAGAGATAATATTCATACAGTATTGGCATTTGCTGAAGGCAAGGCTGCCGGGTTAGCGATCAGTATCGAGGGATTTTCAACTTTCTCATGCATGCCATTGTTAAATATACATGATTTGGTGGTTCCTCCTGAGTTTAGGGGGAGGGGAATCTCAAAATTGATGTTCAGAAAGATTGAAGAGATTGCATTGCGATTAGGGTGTTGTAAGTTGACGTTGGAAGTATTGGAGGGTAATGAAGTCGCGAAAAATTTATACAAATCATTGGGTTTTAACGCCTATGAGTTAGATCCAAAAATGGGAAGTGCGTTGTTTCTGGAAAAGAAATTATGCGACTGCTAAAATCCTCGGTAAACCGGCAGTTGTTGATCTGCGATTCTGATAGCGGAAAGTGTATGATCAAATGTCAAAGGCTGAGCATCTCTTCCACAAGGAATTTCCACTCTTCATCGAGCGATATGTTCGGCCGCTCCCTGTCTGCACGGGAGTACCAGTAATCAGCGTTCCATAAAACCCCCTCCACTCGGTGAAGGTAGGCGTGCACGGCGCTACCCTGTACCGTCGGAATCTCTTGGGCGATTGTGTGCGCTTTATCCCAATCACCTTTCTTGTCCCACCAGAGAGAAGTCAGTGTCTCGGAAAGCTGAGGAGACGGCTGGTTGTTATCGATACTCTTGAAATATTCGTCAAACGTCATGACACCTCCTGATAAACCGGATTTCAGTTAGCTTTTTATGCTGGCTTTTAAGGCAGTTACCAACTCTTTCGCATCTTTTGGGGGCATTGGATAATTCGGTTTCGACTCCATGACAATTGCTTCTTCAGGACACCCGGTTGCACAAACCCCACAACCAAAGCATTTGTCAAGATTTACGACCGGTATATCTGAATCACCCATGAGCAACGCTTCAGAGGGGCAGCGATCGATGCATGTTTCGCAGGCCACACACAGATCTTGATTGAAAGTTGGTTGATAGCCGGAATTAAAAATCAAACCCGGTGTCGGCTGTTTTAAGACATTGGTTATTACTTCACAATGCCATCGGTCGCAATTGCATATAAAATCAATATCTTCGGTGGTATTTCGACTCATGTGAACCAAACCGGCTTCCTCTGCGCTATCCAAAAGTTCTTTCGCCTCCTGCTTTGTGACGTTTCTTCCACCGAGCCGTTCAATTGCATATTCAGCGATCTTCCCAAACCACATGCACACCTCCATGGGCATCCCATGAACATCTTCGCCTCGCAGTTGTGCCGAATGCCGGCAAAAACACGTGCCGACCCCGATGGAATCATATTTTTCGATATAGGTGACCACCTGATCATAGGTATGGACCCTGTTATTGACGTTGATTTTCTTATCAACGGGAATTACCCGCGTCGTTGGAAAGGTTATTTTCGCCTTGCCCCGGGCAGCCTCATAGGCTTTTTTATATTCATGGACAAGATAGGCGATTTTTTTGTCACGATCCGTCGTTGTCCCCGGCATAAATTGATATTCAAATATACCCGGCATAAACGGTACGCCCTGGTACTTCCGAGCCCCGCCGATTAAAAAAGTTGCACAAAGCCCTTTGTCGGCCATTGCTTCAAGCAAATCTGTAATTTCTTTTTCATCACGCCCCATACAATTTGCAATCTGATCGGCGGTTTCCGGTTTTCTAGGCAAAGCATTGTTCACCTCAGCTTCCTGGGGTGTAAATAGCTCCTTAACCAGGGTGAAAAATTCCGGTATATCCTCACCGGCATACGGCCCTCTTCGGCTTTGCATAACCGATAATAACTCTTGATAAACCTGCTGATGCATAAGCAACCTCCCGTCGGAAAAATTAAAATCCGTTTTTTCTCTAATTGATTAGTCTCTCGAATATTTTCCTAAAACGACATATGCACCCAGAAATAAGAGCTCCCAGATAGTATCAAATATTGCAAATGATTTCCACATATTGGGGATCCCTAAAGAAAAATTTTTGCCCGAGAAAAAATCCCCTGGATTTTTGTTACTATCCATTTGAGTGGAATGAGCATCGATACCCTCTCCTGGTATCGACGATAGTCGTCACCATACTCGATCAGCAGCTTGCGTTCCTCCAGAACCGTTCCCACTATGAGATATAAGGTGAGTATAATATTCGTAACCAGCGTGGATGTATTTACATCCCTGGTCCAAATAAGCAAAATCGCTCCGAGATACCAGGGATGTCGGGTTATATCGAGAATGCCGCTTGTGTTCAAATCGCCGGTCTCGGTCAGGACGCTATGGGACGAACCCGTCCGTATCTGATAAATACCTAAAAATTGAAACAGGTCATAGTGTCTTGCGCCGGCAAGAAAGAGCAATCCTGCAATCATCAGTAGGAGTATTCGAAATACAATCATGAATCCTTTCCAACGAAATAGGATGGCTCCCTGTAATGAATGCTCCAGCAGAATGATGGGTATTACCGTTGCTAAAGCTGCAAGATTAAAAATCAAACGATAAAAACGAAAATGGTTTCCAAACCGACGTTTGAGGTATTCAGTTACCCTCACAGAGATCATGGCGCTGTGAATAATACACCATAGGACCCAAAGCATTCCGAGTATAAATAGGTTCATTATCCCTTAATTGATGGGAGCGGTAAAACTGCCGATGGGAGTGAAGGTTATCTGTATTTCAGTCGGAGATCAGCGAGCCTCACGGGCCCAATCAGCGGTATGGAGCTGACTTTGCAAACGCCAAACATACAGCCGATCCAGCATCTCTCGTTTGACAGCGCCCATGGTGGGATCACTCCACCGGTTTATTTCTTCCATGGGATCGTTTCGCAGATCAAAAAGCTGGCCAAAGTCTTCATCCAAAAAGTGCACCAACTTCCAATCGGCTGTGCGCACCATGCTCATAAACTTTACGGGCAAAAGTAGATCGGTGCCCTGTTCGCAATATACCGCCTCCCGACTCGTAAAGGCATCATCGATGAATGCTTGTGTTAGAGATTGTGTCTCAAACGTATGCGGCATTGGAATATTTGCTGACGCGAAGAGCCAGGGGATTATGTCCATTTGCTGCACTAGTGCCTTCACTGTTCGCCCGGCGGGAACACGTCCCGGTCCCCAAAGCACCAGCGGCACGTGAGTGATCTGCTCGTAGCAGGTCCACTTTTGGCTTTGTCCGTGGTCGCCCATGCAATCCCCGTGGTCGGAGGTGAACATCACCACGGCATTATCCAGGTAGCCTTTTTCCTTAAGAGCTGCCAAAATTTCCCCGATTTTTCGATCGATCATCGTCACATTGGCAAGGTAATGAGCGCGCTGACGCCGGCGCCATTCCGGCTGGGGATCCATCAGGTGAGGTACGGAATCAGGATGACGATCGATGTGATAGTTACGAAGCGCCTGGAACGGTGGGGGTTGTCCGTCGAGATCCATCTGGGATACTTGAGCGATGGGCAGCTCTTTATCCAAATACCTTCTCGCATCCTCCGCGAGGGGATCATACGGCGGGTGCGGTCCCGGAAAACCGATCTGCAGAAACAGCGGCTCCGTCTTCGGATACCGATGGATCCACCACTGTGCCATATTACCTAAAAACACGTCTGGATGTAGATGCTCCGGTAGCGCCCATTCGTAAGCACCCAGGCGTTTTTTGTAGTCGGGTAGTTTCGAATAGTCATCCCGGGTAGGTTTCACCAGACCGTGAGCAGCAAGGGCACGGTCCCACTCGTCGTAGTAGTCTCGATTTATGCCTGGTAAAGGCAGATACCGTTGTTTGTTCTCAACGTTGTATCTCTCATGGAAACCTGCCGGTGTGTCCATCGGTTCGGTGTGCATTTTACCGATGTTCACGCAGTGGTATCCGGCTTGGGAAAAATGTTCAACCCAAGTACGACGCCAGAGATCTCCATTTCGGGTGATTCCGGTTGTGTGAGGGTAATAGCCGGTAAACAGTGATGCTCGTGAAGGCACGCAGGATGCCCCTGCCACGTGGCACTGAGTGAATATCGTGCCTTCCTTCGCGATTCGGTCCAAAGTCGGTGTTTCCATGTAGGGAAAGCCCAGGGACCCGATCGTATCGTAACGCTGCTGATCCGTAATGATAAGGATTATGTTCGGCCGAGTGTCAGTCATGCCTTGTTAATCCAAATTCGGTTTTTGTAAGCAATTATACCAGTAAATCCGGACTGGACGATGTTATGAATCGTTCTTCAGTGTTTAGAATTCGGCCACGCTTTTTTAAGAACATTATCCCTATATAGCAACCGACTTCGGTTGTCAACCGGCGATAAATGCCTGATAATTCGACTTTTTAACTTTAGGGCTCCGGCTTGTCCGAGTTAAGTGAGGTGTAAAAATATCTTCTCGGGCGTGGATTTTATCAATTTTCTATTCCTTGCCGGATTTATCGCCGATTTCATCCTTGATGAGTCCGAGTTTTTTGGCGCGATTATCCCAGAGTCGACGGGCCAGTTTCTGCATGTCTTCCGTTCGGTCGGTTTCGTCCACGATTTCCAAGCCTAAAAGAGTCTCCAAAACATCTTCCATGGTGAGGATGCCGGACATGCCTCCGTACTGACCAACCACGAGTGCGATGTGCTGTCGTTTTTCCATCAACTCGCTGAAAACGGATGGCAACGGCATATCTGCGGCGATGACCAGGATCTCTCGCACGATTTCCTTTAAGCGCATATCCGGCCGGCCACTGACGAGTTGCGATAGGATATCGTCTCGGATGACGAATCCGGTTACGCGGTCCATGCTGCCTTCAAAAATGGGGACCCGACTGAAGCGCAGCGCTTTGTTTTGTGCGTAGAATTCCCCAACGGTCTGGCTCTGGTCGGCAGCCAAAACCACCGTACGAGGTGTCATGACATCCTCGGCGCAGATGCTGTGAAATCGCAGAAGGTTTTGGATAATTCGATGTTCGTGTTTCGGAATGACGCCTTCCTTGGCGACGATATCGGCCATGGCGGCAAATTCGGCCCGACTGAGAACGCTTTTCTGTTTGTCCCGCTTTAGCATGTTGGTAATCAACTGACTTAACCAGACCAGAGGATATAGAGCGTAAATTACCAGATTGAGAGCGGAAACCGTGAATCCGGAAAGATTCCGCCAGTAATTGGCTCCGAGCGTCTTGGGAATGATCTCTGATAGAATCAGTATAGCTAAGGTCATGGCCGTTGGCACCAGCACCGCGGCCACATTGACGCCCATCCAATACGCGTTGCTCCAGATGCGGGAGGCCTGGGCACCGACGCCGATGGCTCCCACGGTGTGTGCGATGGTGTTCAAGGTGAGAATGGCCGCCAGCGGTCGATCGATGTTCGACTTGAACTGTGTCAGCAGCCGACCGACGGTCTTGCCTTCCTTTTCACGCGCGGCGACATACGAGGGCGGGATGCTCAGCAGGACCGCCTCCCAGATCGAACACATAAACGAAAAAACGATCGATAAGAGAAAGAATAAGATTAACAGTTCCATTTCAGGTGAACCTCTTTTTGTGGTTTGAAGCCGTGTTATCAATAATGCATGCTCTGCTGAAGGTGGCTAACGATTAGGATTGAAGAAGCTCCTTTAAAAACGTTTGTCGTTGACTGGTGTCTTGATTTTTTACTGCCATTGCCAGCGCCTTTCGGGTTCCGACCAAGACAGCAAGGCCCTTGGCCCTTGTCAGGGCTGTGTAAATAAGGTTGCGAAACAGCATTTTGAAATGCTGCGTAAGCACCGGGATTATTACTGTCTCAAACTCACTGCCCTGTGATTTATGAATCGTTATGGCATAGGCCAGGTCCAATTCGGGGATATCATCTCGTTTATAATGAATTAACCGGCCATCCGGATAAAATGAAACCTCACATGTCAGTTCCTCATTGTCTATTTCACGAATGACACCGATATCTCCGTTGAATACCCCGAGTTCATAGTTATTTCTTCGATGAATAACCCGGTCGCTTTCTCTAAAGATCTTTTCACCTACTTTTAATTGGTGTTTTCCTTTCTCTGGAGGATTGACAGCTTCCTGAATCATCCCATTTAAGCTGATCGTGCCCAAACTTCCCCTTGTCATGGGGGAAATAATCTGGATCTCCTTTTCGTTGCCAAAATATTTCGGTATCCATTCCACGTACAATTGTCGGACCACCTCAGACGCTGAAATACCATAATGCAGCGAAGACCATGGATGAACCTTTTTTAAAACCGACAATAATTCATCGACTTTGGATTCTGCCTTCCAAACTTGTTCGAGATTAACATGTTGAAATTTCTTAGGAATATTCAACTCTGTTTCATAAGGGATTAAAGGCTCATTGATACGGAATTCGTAGAGGTTTAAATTTGAATCTGTTCTATTGTCAGGCTCAGAGGTTTTGAGTTCATGGAATCTCTTGACCCTTGAAATGAAACTGAGCTGCTCTTTCGTCGCTTCGTCTGAATCGAAAAACAGACAGTCAACATCCTGTTGCCATATTTCAGGCTTTTTAAACGGCGAATCAATATAGGGTAAATCTCCATTGTTGATTTGGTGCGCGTATCTGACGATGAGGGATTCTTGCGCCTGCCGGAATATTTTGGTTAAGCTGAAGACAGACGCTTTGCCCGAGGCGATGATATCCCTTAGCACGTTCCCTGCACCTACTGACGGCAGCTGATCCGCATCGCCGATAAATAGAACCTGGCTGTGGTCTGGAACCGCTTTTAACAAGGACGCGGTCAGATTGATATCCAGCATGGAACATTCATCAACAACTAGAAAATCAACATCAAGGGGTCTTTCCTCGTTCCTGTTAAATTTTCCAATCTGCCATTCCAGAAGGCGGTGAATTGTTTTGGATTCTTTGCCAACAACATCGATCATGCGTTGGGCAGCTCTTCCGGTGGGAGCTGCCAGCAACACTTCCAATCTCCTCGCTTCAAGCAATTTGACAAGCACACGGGTGGTTGTTGTTTTACCGCAGCCAGGCCCGCCGGTCAGAACAGAAAATCTTTCACTTACAATGCCTTTAACCGCAGCAGCTTGCTCCTCGCTCAAAGCAATTTTCCTGGACCGACAGTAACGGTCAATCCAGCGCTCAACCCGTTCTTCATCAACTGGGACGGTGCTGCTCATGCGGGAAATCTTGTTGGCAACATACAGCTCATCAAAATAAAGGGATTTGGAATAATAGCATGGTTCGCCCGATCCCTCCTGGGTGACAAGCGTCCGAACCATCAAAAGCCCGTCCTGCTCCATCTGTTTGAGGATATTTGGCAATCGATCACCAAGGTCCAATCCCAGTAATTCTTTGACTTGTGATTCTATTTGCGATTCGGTCAGGTAACAGTGACCAAACTCTCTGCTTGCAGCAAGAACGTGTCTAATGCCGGCCATGATCCTTTGAGGACTATCCGTGTCAAGGCCAATACTTAATGCAACCTTGTCTGCGGAAAAAAACCCGATGCCGTAAAAATCATTGGCCAGCCGGTAAGGGTCATCGGTTACATATTGGATGGAACTATCCCCGTATTCCTTGTAAATTCGTACTGCAAAAAGGGTACTGATTCCGTGGGATTGAAGAAACATCATCACTTCGCGGATCGCCCGGTGTTCCGCCCAGGCATAGCGGATCATTTCCAGTTTCTTTTGAGCGATACCTGGGACCTCGGTAAGCCTTTCGATTTCTCCTTCAAATATTTCAAGGGTTTTATCGGCGAAGTGGTTGACGATCTTTTTTGCGGTTTTAGGGCCAACACCTTTAATAAGGCCGGATCCCAAATATTTTTCCAGCGCAGCGGTTGTTGCAGGCTTTCTCTCGAATGCATCCGTGGCTCTGAATTGTCGACCGAATTTTGGATGAACCGTCCAGGCGCCGTGAAACTCCATGGTTGCCCCGGCAAACACTTTTGTCTGATGGACAATAACCGTCTCCTGCTGATGGGGATTATTAAATGGCAGGACACGAAGCACTGACCAGCCGTTGTCCGGATTATGATAGGTGACGCGATCCACAATTCCTCGAATGGATTCAGTTATTATTCCGGGCTGTTTGGCTGTCAGAGTCTGCATATGAAAAATGGAGAATATTGCACGATGGATTTCGGACAGTGCCTGTAATTAGATTTTTTCAAGATTCCAGCCATTCTATCGTCCTTTTCAGAACATATTGATAGATTTCATATTTTTTAATATCAGAGTTTCAAATCAGTGTAAAATCTTTCACGTGGTTTTGGCTACGGATCAGGTGTAATTTTTCAGTTTTAAAAGTCGGATGTTTCCAATCGATATCTCTGGTTTTTGGAGGTATGCAGGACCTGAGACCAGTTGGGTTTTGTTGATATGGTCATCTGCATAACTCACCCTATAATTTTTCGACGTCGCCGAGCTTCCAGGTCTTTTCAAAGAGCGGCGAGTCAGGGCCATAGAGTCGGAAGATGAGGAAAAAGCACAATGCTGTACTTTCTTGTACCGTAGAAAAGGTCAAATAGTTGTTACACGTTAACTCATGACGTCATTCAGTTTATTTAAAATATTACCCCAGCCACCTTCATGGTCAGAGCGTGTTTTTTCATCGATAAACTTAACATGAGATAGCGAAATATTTGTATTATTATCATCTATCTTTGTGAAATTTAAAGTAACCGTACTATTATCAACTGAGCTGTGATGAGACACCCAGGTAAAAACCAGCTTGTCAGGGCGATTAATTTCTAAATACTCACCTGTGTGCGGTAGTTTCTCGTCACCAGCGTGCATAATAATTGTGAATTTACCTCCTTCGCGAGCATCGTTTTCTACATCAGACTCAGGCATGCCCGGCATAGGCATCATAAATATTGACAACATCTTCGGGTTTAACCACGCATCAAATACTTTTTCGATGGGTGCATGGATTGTTTTGTTTACATTTACTGTAAGATCAGCCATTTTGAGCACCTCCGTTTTTCATTATTTTATCAAGTTTTTCTAAACGTAACTCCCAGATCGATTTGAGTTCTTTGAACCAATTTTCAGCCAAACTAACTCGTTTTATGTTCGCTTCAATCCAATGGGTTCTACCGATGGTCCTGCGGGTCACAAGCCCAGCTTTTTCCAACACTTTTATATGCTTGGATATCCCGTTAAGTGACATATCATAATAGTCAGCTAAGTCTGTGACACGACTGGCGCCTTGCTGGCAGAGTTGCGTTAGAAGAAAGCGACGTGTTGTATCGCTCACAGCTTTGAATAGTTCAGCAAGAATTTTATCGTTTGTATATTCAACCATAAGGTTGAATATAACCAAGATTCATCTATTGTCAACCAAAAGGTTGAATATATTTTTAAGGGAGGACCTGGGGAGGGAGATTTTCTGAACACATAACGTCGGGCATAGGTGGCGGGCGAATAAAGGTCCGGGAAACAAAGAAACCATCATAGTAGGATTCAACCAAGAACTCGAAATACCGCAGGATGTAACCCGTCCATCTTAATGCCTTTGTTATGCGATCTTTTTCTTCCAATGCGGAGCGTGAAAAATTCCAAGCAAACCATCTATTGAGATATCTTCATCCAAAAGAGGCCAATGTATACCATAGCCTGAAGGCGAAATTTCAAAATTACTCCTTTCTTCCTCCGAAGCTTTCTCAAGTACAGGCGATACATTCTTTAATTGAAATCTTTTCGGTTCCCCATCAATAGTGATAACGAGAAAACCATTCTCAAATTTAAGATCGCAGATATCATGATATTTTATCATTGTTAGCGTCTCCGTTGAAATTCATCCCATTGTTGCTCAATATATTCAAAATGTTCATAAATAATTTTTCGGATCTGTCTTTTATCTTTTGGTGACATATTATATGCAAAAGCCTCTTCAAGGTCAAAATTTTCTCGATTCAGCCAATATTTGCATTCCATATCACCTTTGCGGCAATGCACATGTATTGGTTCATTGCCTTCATTTGCATAGAAAAACAGTCTCCAACCTAAAATCACAAGTTCTGAGGCTATAGTCTGTCCATATCATCCGTTTTTGATAAAGTTCTAACAATGTAAGCTGAAACATATTTATTGCTTGATCTCCATACGCATCTGAAAAAAATGTCGGCATCCTTTCTGGGTAAAACAGGCCCGGCTGCCCTTGCGCTGATTCTTCGCTTTGATACCAACTTGCATAACAATCAAGTGTTAAAATAGCATCTTTGCTTAGGCTATTCGAAACCTGGGTAACGTATCGAGATCTATCGTTCTCAAACGACTGTGCAGCGGCTAAGAAAGCCTCCCTAATCTCTTCTGTCCTACCGTCTGGATTATAGGATATAACTCTGTTATTTCTAATATCAAAATGAAGTTGATCGAGTGGATCCTGCGTGATCAAAATAATTTGTGTATTTGATTTGAATGACATGGCAATGCCTGTTTCTATAAGAACACCGCCATTTCCTCCAGTAAGATCAGCAATAAAGAAATGAGGGGAAATAAAAATTGTCGTTGATCACTTGACGATATCACAACAATTTTAAGGCCTCAAAAAGCTTAGACTAGTTGGAGAAAGTACAGGTTTCAGGCCAGATTCCGTCACCCCAATATCTGGTATAGGTCCCTATATATTGAAAGTGTGAGTTTTCAACAATATAGTCATTTGATTTGATAAAAGTGAAACATCAACACTACTAACTATTTCTGTTGCCAATCTTCAAAATGAATCCATATGACAGCACCCAATTCAACCCCTTTTTCTTCACCGGATTTTGTCTTCAGTTTGAAATCCGCCTCATTAAGCGCGGCAAACCCCCACCAGCCTGATTTTGGCACAGCATAGGTGAAAACCCCATTTTCATCCGCCTTTAAGGTTTGAGTAACCATATAGTCTGTGGGCGCTTGAGCTTTATTCCCTATGTTGTAATATTCAACCTCTACCTCGGCAAATGGGATGGATTTGCCGTTGAGTTTCACAATGCCCTGGAAAACATTTCCGGCATAGAGCCCGAACGGCTTGGATAGGGGAACGATTTCGGTTTTTAATCCTATTTCCCCATCCCAGCCTTCATCATCTCCGAAGGCAGTTACCACTGTTTTGGTGTAATGAATAATAAACACATCTTCCGCTGATTCCCAATAGGGTTGGGGTTCCATGTAGAACATGTAAATCCCGGGGCGCTTGATTCGGTAATCAATTTGCCACGCTTTATGGTCCATCACTTGGGTCGGTCTTATATTGTCTAACAAATCCAGCTTCTTTCCGTTTGCCCAGACACTGAAGACTTTTGGCTTTACCAATTCCATACCGACCATTTCCATTGGGTGGCTGAAGGAAAGTTGCAGGTTTACTGATCGGTTATCATCTTGCATGACCATATTGTCGGAAGGAATCAACATTCCGAAATGCCCGAAAGCAGATCCGGTCATCCCAAGAACAGCGGCAATAATCATCAAAATCTCAATTGTTTTTTTCATACTAACCTCCATAAATAGAAGAACAGTGTACCGTTTATCTTCATAATTGCTTCATATCGTGGTCCAAGCAAGCGCTTCTTTCTTTTGGTATGGGGTACCGCCACCCCCACCAGATTGGTTGCCATGGTAAACATCTACCAGATGTTTACTTGAGGTCTATACCAGCTTCCTTGGCAGCTTCTACAGCATGATTGACAAAAATATTGGCGAAGTTATCGTTTTCACCAAGTCCCTTGGTTACAGGAACAACTTCAAAGCCATTTTTCATCAGAATAGATTTCCAGGAATCCTCTTCATCACCTGCCATATCGTTTATTGAATGATCACCTGCTACGACCATAAAGGGTTTTAGGATCACTTTTTTAATTCCGTACAGTTTTAACATCTCCGTAACATCTTCAATGCCAGGATAGCCTTCCACATTTCCGATAACCGTTACAAGATCGGGATAGGTTTTTCTCATCTTAGAGGCAAATTCAAGATAAGCTCCTCCGCTGCCAGGAAAATATTCATTCCCGTGTCCCATATAAACAATACCTGCTTTTTCCTTTGTTGCCATCTTAACATCAGGAGCCATTGCTTTGGCAAGTGCGGCAATGTCTTCGGAATACGGAAATTTCATTCCATAAGTACCTAGTGCCGGTCGACCAAGAGCAATCTTGTGAAATGGTTTATACTTCGGTTTTTTAACCGTTCCCATGTTCATTAACGCTTTAACATAGGTGTGCAGGTCAAGGAACTCTTCACCCATGGAAACAAGCGTCGGTTGAATGACAATGTTGTTATACCCATCATTCTGTAAATCGGCAATGGTAGCCAGAGGCGTCTTCACATGGAGAATATCTTTGGGAATTTCAGGATGTGCTTTGATATACTCAGAATCTTCAGCCCGACGTTGCCATTTTTTACGGATAATATTTGAGGTGAACGCTAACCGCACTCTAGTATTCGGAAAACGATCTTCAATTTTAGTACGGATATTGAGTAGAGCCTGAAGGGCAGATTCTACTGTGGTGCCAAACATGGCGAGAACAACAGCATTTTTGTGCTCAGCCTCGTAGGTACCGCTTGCATGACTATATGTTGCGACACAAAAGAATATTACGGCAACCGCGAAAAAAAAGGACTTCGGCTTCATAATAACCTCCATTCCTTCACGGTCTGGAAAAGAAAAATCCCAGACCAATTAAATAATTGACCCGGGATATCCCATTCTTCTCCCAGATATGCCATATTGCTCGCTTCTTTTCCGAAGAATACGAACAGATTTTCAGGTAGGTCTTCTGATTTTCGTATCACTCTCCATCCACACCTTCCCATCCCCTAAAGAACAGTGGTATGTAGTGAATTTTGTCCCCGATTACAGCGGCGGGCCCATCCTGGATTTGCACCAGGTTCCCTTTTCATCCACGCAAGTGGACACCTGAAAATAATGATAGTTCCTATTCAAACAACGCTAAAAAGTCAAGAATAAAATGATACCGTCCCCATGGATACCTCACCCCTTCCATGGGTTGACCTTCAATGTTAACCTTTCCACATTTTGAATAACCACCCTATCACCCGGTGATAAAGGGACTTCACTGACAGCCTGCCATAGTTCCCCGTTCACGAAAACCTTTCCTTCATTCTTTTGCCACTGTTTGACCTCACCCACCTTACCCAACATACCCGATACCCCACAGACAGATTTTCTCTTCCGGCCCTTGATAAACCAGAACAGCGGAAAGAAAACATGCTCAATCAACTCAAAGAGGATAAATCCTATAACCAGAGTCAAAATTATGGTTTTTATCATCCTCTGATTCCCTGTTCACATAACGGTTCAAGCCGCAAACCTACCAAGCCAATCACCTACCCAATGCGTAATTCCAATCACTACGATTGCAATCATGAGGTGTTCTCCAACAATTTTCCAAGAGGGTTCGCTCTGGGTTTTTGCAATAAAGTAGCTCAGCAGTGTAAGAATTAACATCCCCCATATCAAACTTATAACAATGGCAGTGGATAGGGTGAATAAAACCACCGGGACTACAAAGGTCAATGCAAATAGGAACTTCGCCAAAAAGGTCGAAACGGTGGCCGTCCATATCTGCTTGGTTGTATGAGCGTTTTCCGCTTCCTCTGAAATGTGGATCCCCAAGGCATCTGAGAACGCGTCTGCAATGGCGATTGTTAAAATACCGGCCAGAACCACTATCTTGGAATGCGTCCCTGAGTGAAGTCCTACCATCAATCCTAAAGTAGTTATGACTGCCGATGTAAGCCCAAAGGTTATACCTGTGCGCAATGAATCCCTCATTTTTTTATCCTTTTGAGAAACCGATTCTTATAAGTGGTGATAACAGTACTTATTTCAGCGATTCTTTTGCCATGTGTTCTTCTGTTAGTTATTAGGTGTTTATAGTGCACTTTAGATTTCTGGGTGGATTGTTTTACACCAAAGACGTCAGTCTTCTGACAAGGTTTGAACATAGCGCACCTTCGGTGCGGGCTTTAAAGATCTTTGACATAACACAGATCACCACCACAAATACATTGCAGCTCTGGCATCCTGTGCTTTGACCTCGGTGAAGGCGGAAACGAATCCACCACGATATCCTCTACCTTGGCCTCATATCCGCAATCCCGGCAACGATAGTTGTAGTAGTGTGTGTCGTATATCCCCAACATCCGGATCTCCTCCTCGCTGATCTCGTTCATAATATCCGGATTTAAGTCTTTCTTCTTCGTCATAAATCACACCATAAGAAGGATGCCAAATTTTCCAAAGGATTAATTCTCCACCGCAGCGTGAACAAACAAAGGGGTCCTTTGAACTTGTCTCTATTACTCTTTGCCGATAATCTTTTCGATTTACTGTAA
>JAHEHB010000311.1 GCA_024644775.1 Deltaproteobacteria bacterium | reverse complement strand
TAATCACCATCGCGCCGATTACCGAGCCACCGATCCACCAAGCATCTAAGTTCGCCCAACCCTGCTGTAGGAGTTCCCCCCAGCTGGGCGTTGGAGGGCGTAAGCCAAACCCAAGATAATCTAACGATGTTAGCGCAACGATACCGCTGGAGACTGAAAAGGGAGCAAAGGTGACAATGATGGAAATTGTATTGGGAATTATATGTTTAAAAATGATACGCCAACTAGAAGCCCCCAACGCCCGGGCGGCAAGGACGTATTCTCTGGCCTTTTCCTTGTAAGTAACGGTTCGCATGGTCCACGTTATTCCGATCCAGCCGAAAACAGCCATGATAACGATCAGCATAAAAAAACTAGGAACGACGATGGATGAAATAATAATAATAACATAAAGGAAAGGAACATTTGACCAGATTTCGATAATTCTTTGAAAAAACAAATCAAATTTGCCTCCCCAAAACCCCATGGCGCATCCGATGCTGATTCCGATGGCAAAATTAAACACTAGCAATAAAAGAGAAAAAGAAATGGCAATCCGGAATCCATAAACAAGCCTGGCAAGAATATCCCTGCCGGTTGTGTCGGTCCCCAGATAGTGCTTTTCTTTTATGGATGGCCGAAAAGGGGGAAATCCATTCTCCTTAAAATCGTTTTCATAAGGATCATAAGGCACAATCGGCATCAGCGCCCAATTCCCGTTGCCTTGAGCTTTAAAGTGCGCCGCAAGCTCCCGATAATTCGTTTCATAATCATACTCCAAACCGAACGTGATTCCGGGTATAAGCTTTCCATAGGTTGGAAAATACCAGTCCCCCTCGTAGGATACGATAAGCGCCCGATTATTAATAAAGAGTTCGGCAAATAGCGTAATCAAAATCAAAAAAAGAATCGTAATGAAAGAATAGTATCCTCTCTTAATCGATCGAAATCGCTTCAGCTTCCTTATGGTAAGTGGATTTAGCTTCATTTCGCTATATTTATTCAAATTTTACCCGAGGATCAACAACTGCAACACAAATGTCCGATAGTATATTACCAATCATAAAAAGCAGCGAAGAAATTACCAATATTCCCATCACAACAGGGTAATCTCTATCGACAACCGATTCATATCCAAGCAGCCCCATTCCGTTTATGTTAAATACTGTTTCGATGAGAAAAGAGCCGGTAAGAATAACGGAAATATTGTTCCCAAAACTTGTGGCGATGGGAATGAGACTGTTTTGAAGTGCATGCTTGAAAATCGCCTTTCTAAAAGGCAAACCTTTCGCGATCGCCGTCCGGACATAGTCCGACGCCAAGTTGTCCATCAGGGTATTCTTCATCAAAAATGTCATCACGGTAAACGAACCAATCACATATGCCAGCAGTGGTAAAAAGGTATGCCAGACAACATCGATTGTTTTTCCTATGAAGGAAATATCCTCAAAATCGTCGCCAGCCAGCCCCCCAAGGGGAAATAATTCCCAGTTGGATGCAAATAGCACCAACATCAGGACACCAACAACCCAGCCTGGGATCGAATATCCCGCAAACACAATAATGGACGAAATATTGTCAAAATTACTTTTATGCCGAATGGCCTTGGCGATTCCAAGAGGAATACAAATTCCGTAGATGAGAACCAAGGTAAGAACGCCGAAATATAGGGATATGGGTATCCTTCCTTTAATCATATCCCACACCGGATCATAATACCGCGTTGATGTACCCAGGTCTCCAGTCAAAACTTTCCCCAACCACTGAAAGTAGCTGACGAGAATCGGTTTATCAAAACCGTAGTATTTTTTTAGCTCTTCGATCTGCTCTTCCGACAGGGGTTGATTTTGTTCAGGTGTCGCCCCTGCCCCAGGCCCGCCTTGTATATCGGGCATCTGCTGGGCTTGCGCAATAATCCGCTCGATGGGGCCACCCGGAACAAATCGAGTGATGAAAAATACCATAATGGTAATGCCGATAAAGGTAGGTATGATCAACAGGAAGCGTCTGATGAAGTATGCGGTCAACTAATGCCTCACATTGCGACTATTCACATTGCTCGCTGCAGCCCCAAGCATTTGCCGAAGGTTCTCGATGCGATTTCGATGATGTCGATGTTTCAGCAAATTCACTTAAATTTTTATATTATATCAATATCAGTTTCTTTTCAAGTTATTGACATCATTATTTATCGTTCTATATAGTTATTTTTTAGTTGGTAACAGAATTGATGAGCTGAAAATATGAGATTCAATGATAGAAACACACCAGAGACAGAGATACATAAAAGAATCACAACGCTACAAGCTCATCTTCAAGAACGGAAATTTGATGGGGCATTGATTCTTCAAAATACGGATCTCTTTTATTTTGCCGGAACCATTCAACAATCGTATCTGTATATTCCCGCAAACGGTGATCCGATTCTGATGGTCCGAAAGCATGTGGAGCGTGCGTTAACAGAATCCGGTATTGAACATATCGTACCGGCCAAAAGCCCTAAAAACATTCCAGAACTGTTGCGCAAGAACGGTTATGACCTTCCTCAAACGCTGGGGCTCGAATGCGACGTACTCCCGGCAAACCTGTATTTCGCCTACCAGGAAATATTTAACGGGACCACCCTTAAAGACATCTCTGCGTCGATTCGCCTCATTCGTGCGATAAAATCACCTTTTGAGGTCAATTTGATTCAACAGGCAGCCTCTTTTGCAGACAAAATTGCCGAGGTTGCAAAAAATATCATTCAGGAAGGAATGACAGAAATCGAACTTGCAGGAAAATTGGAAGCCGAGGCTCGAAGACTGGGGCATCAAGGCATCGTCCGGATGAGAGTATGGGGCGGGGAGCTTTTTTATGGCCATTTGATGGCCGGTCCTTCCGCAGCGGTGCCAAGTTATTTGGCCTCACCAACAGGCGGCACGGGCGTAAGCAGTGCGGTGGCACAAGGCCCGGGGTTTCAGACGATCAAACGAAATCAGCCCATTCTCGTGGACTATGTTTTTGTTTACAACGGCTATCTCGCCGATCATACCCGCATTTTTACCATTGAGGGGCTTCCGGACACACTCATGGCGGCTCACGACGCGATGCTGGGAGTGCAGAAAATAGTGAAAAAAGAAGCAAAACCGGGCATCGATGCCGGAAAACTCTACGGTATGGCGTTTGAATATGCAAAGGCGCTCGGCTACGAAGACCATTTTATGGGTTTCGGCCCGGAGCGAGTCCGATTTGTCGGCCATGGCATCGGACTTGAACTGGATGAATACCCGGTTTTGGCCGAGGGCCAAAAACTTCCTTTACAATCTGGAATGGTGGTGGCTCTGGAGCCGAAACTCATTTTTCCGGGAGAAGGTGTGGTGGGAATAGAGAATACACATGTCGTAACAGATACGGGCCTGGAGCAGCTGACAACGTTTCCGGATGAGGTGGTGATACTTTGAAGCAGTGAGTATGGAACAGCGTCGTCCTATCGTTTGGAAAACTGAAATCGAGCCCGCGCACCCTTTTGTCCGTACTTTTTTCTTTCTTTTGCTCGGGAATCCCGCTCAACAAAACCAGCCTTTTTTAATTGTTGCCGAAGCTCTGGATTTGCTAAAACCAACGCTCGAGTGATTCCGTGCCGAACGGCGCCGGCCTGACCCGACGAACCGCCGCCTAATACCTTGACTTTTACATCGTATGAGCCAAGGGTATTTGTCAGAACGAGCGGTTGCCGAACCACAGCTCGGGCACTTTCGATACTGAAATAATCCTGTACGGGTTGATTATTTACAATGATGTCGCCACTACCGGGTTTCAGCCATGTTTTGGCGATGGACGTTTTACGTCTTCCTGTAGCGTAATAAATGTTTTCCGTCTCCATAAAATCCTCAGTTAACGATAACGTTTTCAATATAGGGTTATTGTCGTACCTTTAAAACTTCGGGTGTTTGAGCCTCGTGTGGATGGGTGGTACCGGCATACACTTTCAATTTTTTATACAATTTCTTTCCAAGCCTGTTTTTCGGAAGCATTCCCTTTACGGCAAAACGAACCAGATCCTCGGGCCGCTTTTCCACAAGTTTCTTTGCCGTAATGGAGGTCAGCCCTCCGATGTAACCGCTGTGCCGGTGGTAAGTTTTCTGATCCCATTTTCTTCCGGTCAGAATCACTTTATCGGCATTGATCACAATAACTGAATCGCCGGTATCCACATGAGGCGTGAACAGCGGATTGTGTTTACCTCTTAGAACCGAAGCCACTTTTGAAGCAATTCTACCCAGCACTTCACCTTCGGCATCCACAACCCACCATTTGCCTGCATTGTCGGACTGTTTCGCACTATAGGTATATTTTCTCACGATGTCTCACCTCAAATGACATAATTGGGTACATGTAAATAAAAATCGACGCGATGTCAAGCAAAAAAATGGGCCTTCAGGATAACGTCAAAGTAGATTCTAAAATTAGTCAACTACTTATTTTTAAATGATGGCGCCTTGTATGGACCTTATTAAGTGTATCCTTCTGGATTTACCCGGTTGGATGGATGCTCTCCGCGAAGCACGGCCAGGCAATCCTGCATGGCAATTGAACCCATCTGATTCATTGCATCGTCGGTTCGTGCGCCCATATGAGGTGTCAGGATCACGTTTGGGCATTGCAGCAAGGGATGGTCTTTTCTCGGTGGTTCTTGCGAAAATACATCCAGAGCCGCACCCGCCAGATGATTCGCCTCTATCGCTTCCGTTAAAGCGGTTTCATCAATCAATTCACCGCGAGCCGTGTTGATCAGGTATGCGCCGGATTTCATCCGATTCAAGGTATAACGATTCATCATCTTTTTCGTTAAAGAGGTCGCGGGAAGATGAAGCGATACCACATCCGATTCAGCCAGCAGCTCGTCAAACGAAATCAAATGAACGCCAATCGTTTGCGCAATTCGCGGTTCAATTACCGGATCGGTCGCCACCAACCGACATGCGAAACTTTGCATACGCAACGCAACCTCTCTTCCGACAGCCCCGAGACCTACCAAGCCGATTGTCTTTCCCCTTAAATTCATACCCGTGTGACGCGGCCATTCGCCTTGATGGGTCGCATCATTGGCTTCACACAATCTTCGCAGCAGCGCCAGCATCAGACCAATGGTAAGTTCCGCAACTGCCACGGCATTGGCACCCGGAGTGTTTGTAACCACAATCCCTCGCCGAAGGGCCGCGGCCAAGTCGACTCTGTCGACTCCGGCGCCGTATCGTGAAATGACTTTTAGGCACTCAGCAGCCTCAATTACAGATGCGGTGATCTCGTCGAGTCCGGCAATAAATCCATCCACCTTTTTTACCCGTGCTATGAGCTCATTGGCTGTGAGCGGTCGTCCCGCCGAATTGTAAATGACTTCCCCGACGGTGGCTTCAAGAGTCGTCTTTAGACCTGGATCCGCTTTCCCAAAGGAGGTGGGTGTCACCAGTACGCGCATTTGTTTCAAATCAATCATTGTGCCCTTTTATTATCCAGTTCTTTTTCAAAGTCTGAAACGGCTTCAAAACATGGACTCACAGCAGTATAGAGACGTTTGTAGATTTCAAATTGTTTGTCATAGATAGCCGAATTCTTCGAATCGGGTTGATAACTTTCGGCAAGCGTAACCAACCCACCGATCTGTTCAAGTGACGCTAACGCCCCCGTACCGATCATTGCCCAAAAAGCGGCGCCCAAACTCGAGGTTTCTCCCCATTCCGGAACAACCAGTTCTCGGTCCAGGGTATCTGTGATGATTTGCACCCACAAAGGAGAATGCGTAAACCCACCGGACGCACGAACCTGTCTGATATCTTCTGAGATCTCACAAAGCACCTCACTTAAGCTTCGCATTCGAAACGCTACGCCCTCCAGCAATGCCCTGGCCATGTGCCGAGCGTCATGATGCAACGTTAAACCAAAAAACATGGCTCGCGCATTCAAGTTCCAATTGGGGCTGCGTTCTCCTGCAAAAAATGGAAGACATACGACACCCTGGGCGCCGGCACCCACCCCGCCAGCTAACTGAACCAAATCGTCAAATGACGGCTTGGTATGTTCCAATTTGTCCGGAAACGCTGAGCCCAACATATCCTGAAGCCAAGATAATGCCACACCACCATTATTAATCGCCCCGCCAACCAGCCATCTGTCTTTATCAATTACATAGCACCAACTTCGGGCATCGCCATCTAAAATCGGTTTTGGTGAAATGATACGAAAGGCTCCGCTGGTTCCGACCATACACGTACTTTCCCACGCATGAACGGCACCGGCGCCTAGATTGGAATTGGCTGCATCCGATGACCCCAAAACAAACGGGGTGGTCGGAAGGATACCGATGGCACCGGCTAAATCTGGGTTTATATGTTGAAATGTTTCAGACGGCCTGCACAGGTCTGACAGATAGCCGGCATGGATACCGACTAAATCCAAAGCGGTATCACTCCACGTTTGCGTATGCGTATTTAGGAGCCCTGAACCGGCGGCAAGTGAATAGTCCACCAAATACTCCCCAACGAGTCGCCTGGTGATAAATTCCTTTGCGGAAACAAACCGGTCCGCCTTTTTAAAAATCTCAGGCTGCGTCTCACGAAGGCAAATCAGTTTATAGAGCGGATACATCCAAT
>JAHEHB010000630.1 GCA_024644775.1 Deltaproteobacteria bacterium | reverse complement strand
GGAAGAGATCACGTCACCATTGGTTATGGGCTTACGATTACCGTAATAACAGACAATTGGTGGTACAACAGCAATGCTTGGCGGGAAGCAGAGCTTCTTTATTCTTGGCGGGAGGACAAAGATTTGGAAATGAATATGGCAAAAGAAAAACCAAAGTTCTGCAAAGAGATGTACGAACTGGCCAAAGCTGATGTTGGCGGAGAGTTTCCGGCTTATTTTGAAAACTACCGGGCCCGCTCCGGAGCCAATGTCAATGCTTGGTTGAATGCACCATTCGGCGCTACCAAATATTCATCTCACAACCCGCTTACCCATCAGGTCATCAAGAAACTTCGTGAGCATGATGAGCAAAAATAATAATTTGAAACAGTTTCTGAAATTGGATTAATCTTCAAAAAATTAAACTTTAGGAAAGGAGCAAGTAAATGAATTTCATTTTGGTTATTCTCGATTCTCTTCGCAAAGACCATGTAGGGGCGTACGGTAATGAGTGGATACAAACACCGAGTCTGGATCGGTTTGCAGAGGAGAGCGCTATCTTTACCCAGGCCTATCCGGAATCGGTTCCGACGCTGCCGTTCAGAACGTCTACCCTTACCGGACGTAGAGTCTATCCGTTTAAACGATGGAAGCCCCACGTGGCTTCCTATCCGTATCAGGACGTCTATCAAACGGGGAAAGATCTAAGCGTTCCGGGATGGAGCCCCATCGACAGGGATGAGACGACCTTGGCGGAGTTTTTTCATGCCAATGGTTATACCTCTGCCATGGTGACCGATTGTTTGCATCAGATGTATCCGGGAATGAACTATAATCGCGGGTTTCGGGCCTGGCAATGGGTCCGGGGTCAGGAATGGGATCTGGGCAGATTGAATTCGTTGATTCGAAAGGAACCGGATGTTTCGGATTTTTTCAGCGACCGAACGAATCTTAAGCATCCCAAGGTGTGGGAAACCGAGCGAAACTTTGTCAATACGGCTACTCGAGAATATGAGGAAGATTTTTTTGCACCGAAAGTATTTGTGCAAGCCGGCAGGTTTCTAGAGGAACTGTATTACCATAAAAATGAAAACTTTTTCCTCTTAGTCGATTCATTCGATCCTCATGAACCTTGGGATACACCGCAGTTCTATCGAGATTTGTATGTTGATCCTGCATATCAGGGGAAAAAGGTATTCATGCCGATCTATACACCCGATTATACGGAATATCTGAGTGAAGATGAACTCAAATATATGCGAGCCTGTTATGCCAGTGAAGTAACAATGGTGGATCGCTGGTTTGGTGTCTTTATGGAGAAAGTAAGGCTGCTGGGAATGGATAAAAACTCAGTGATTGTTGTTATTTCGGACCACGGCCATCAACTGGGTGAGAGCGGCTATACGGGAAAGATCGACAGCGGCATGTTGCCGTGTCTGATGGATTTGGTGATGATGATTCGTCATCCGGAGGGTGTGGCGGCCGGAAAGCGGGTGGATGCGTTTTTTCTAAACCATGACATTCTTCCAACTGTCTGTTCGATTATGGGCCTGGATACACCCGATTATGCAGAAGGCTTGGATGTGTGGCCTGTTGTGACGGGAAAGAAGGATAAGGTTAGGGACTACGTGACCTCAATATTTAAACATTATGCGTGGGTTAAAACAGAAGATTTTGTATTGATTCGTAAGAGTGATAAAAGTGCCACCTATTTGTACAACATCAAAGAAGACCCGGAACATAAAACCAATATTGCAGAAGATTATCCAGACAAGGTGAAAGAGCTGTGGTCTCTTGCCCTAGAGGATGCCGGGGGAGATATTCCGATTCTGGATATTTCATTCCCCATGCTCGATAGAGAGCAGGCCGACCGCAAATAATGATTTGTGGTTGGGAACAATCGTCGATAGACCAAAGTAATAGCAGCAGCATCCACCAGATGCACACAGCATGAAACAAACGAAGGAGTTTTTAAAAAATGGAACATGTCAAAGACAATGTTATGCAGAATTGATTTCACCAGGGTGTAATATCGGTATCATTGCGACGGGCAAGGGAACTGTAATCGTTG
>JAHEHB010000310.1 GCA_024644775.1 Deltaproteobacteria bacterium | reverse complement strand
TCCCG
Organism: Deltaproteobacteria bacterium; assembly: GCA_024644775.1. Next base: position 6,617 of record JAHEHB010000310.1, on the reverse strand, counting down.
CCACAATCGGTCCGGCAATGGCAATTGCGCTGCTCACAACGTTCTATGGAGCGTTTTGGGCAAACTATTATCTTCTGCCGGCGGCAAATAAGTTGGAGCAACGAACCAAAAAGGAGTTGCTCAGAAGCAATCTCATCATTGAATCTATGATCGCCATTTCACAGAACGAACATCCCCGAATTTTACAAGAGCGCCTTTTGGGATTTCTCCCATCGAGGGAAAGAGCGAAAGCAGTACCAACTGTAAAAAAGAAAAAAACGGTCAAAAAGATAGCACAGGCTGCAAAAAATGGATAGAAAGAAAAAAGTAGCCAAAGGAGCGCCACGATGGATGACAACATTTGCCGATTTAGCCACCCTGCTGTTAACATTTTTTGTTCTTATGCTCTCTATGGCGAATATCGATATTGAAAAATTTAGAGAGCTGCTTGGATCGGTCAAGGATGCCTTCGGCGTCCAGTTTGATGTTAAAGGGGATTACCAAGCGGCCATTGACAGGGATGTTCTTCCCATTCAGAAAACCATATCCCAAAAAGAACAGGTAGTAAAGTCGAAAGACTGGTCAGAAAAATTCAGTGAAAACAGCGATAGTATGCCCGAGCAGCAACAAACGGTCAATGAAATTCGAGACGCGATAAATCAGGCGAATATGGGCGATATGGCAGAAATTCGAAGTGGTACGCGCGGGATTCGTATGCGAATCAAAGGGGCAACTCTGTTCGATGCGGGTCGGGCCGATTTGAAATCTCAGGCGTTTCCGTTGCTGGATTCTTTAGCGGAAGTTTTGAAAAAACAGGGCTATTTTCTATTGGTCGAAGGTCATACGGACGCTGTTCCCATAACCACCCAACGGTTTCCCTCCAATTGGGAGCTGTCTGGCGCCAGGGCAGCAGCGGTGCTTCGCCGTCTCATCGAAGTCGGTATCGACCCAAAACGTTTAACATGCGTTGGATTGGCAGACAGCTATCCCCTCGCCGATAACGCCACCCAAGACGGTCGTGCAATGAATCGACGCGTGGAATTTATTTTGAACGAGCAACCGTTTCGGCCGGAAATCAATTAGCGCGTTTAAATAACCATTTTTAATTGAGTTATTTTTTTTGGCATTGCGTTAGGCCCCATCATATTCCGAAGGGATATTTAAAGATTCGATTCTCAATTTGATTACTCACACGAGTTAGTAAAATCAAGTGAGCTACACATAAGCTTCAAAAAACCATAAAACCATAAAAAAAAGCGATTTAGCTCGAAAGCTAAATCGCTTTTTTTACGAGAAATATTCGCGGTGAGGAAAATTGACCCTCACCACTTAAACCGCATTTAGTGGAACTACTGCACGGGAAAAACTATAACAAATTGAAATAATTTCGTTTTATAATCAGCATGTTTTCCATGCCTCTTTCAGCAAAGATCGCTTAGACGATTTTGTTTGTTCATTGCATGGGTATTATTTCATCTTAAGCTTTATTCCAAAGACTGTAAGAGCCATTAGGCCAAAAGCAAGGAGAAGTGCTGAGGAAGGTTCGGGGATTGGGTTTGCCTGAAAATCACTTCGTACCTGCTGTACCGGACCAATGCCGCTCAAAGGTTGAATAAACCAAGGGTTTCCATGAGGGGGTTCAACAGTGGTGGAAAATCCGGCAATATATCTATCTAACGTGCGATTTTCCCACCCGCCACTAGTGACACCATCATAAAACCCAAAGTAGAACGGAGTTGGAGCCGGACCATCAGGCACGCCTGTAATTAGGCTGTCTCCAAATATTTCGGCATTGTCGCGAAATTCGACATTCTGTGTGCCGCTTTTGAATTCAAAGATCACATCCTCGCTGAAAAATGGACTTAGATCCGCCGCACTGGCGTTTGAATTATTACCTCCATTGTAGCCGACCGGCCCATAGACTTGATAAGAAAGCAGTTCCCCGCTTAGCCAATACCAGAAAAGGGTCATTCCATCGAAGCTGCTAGGTGCCGGCATTACAGTCGGGTCTAAATGAACCCAAAGCGAACTGTTCATGGGAAGTGTGAGTGAAAATGAGGGCTGGGAAATCACAATCAAGCCCAAAGCGAGTGCAACAATAAAAAAACCTTTTATTTTCATACGCGAACGCTCCTTTTTCGGTAATTTCATGCACAAGTTTCGTATCCCCAGTTTTACTCGAGTACCTGTTGATATATGTCGGACGACATACATCTTGCATCCATTCATCGATAAAAAGAAATCCCAAACTTGTGTCTCACTGAATGGCTTTGAACAAAAACTCGATTTAGTTACTAGTATAGCAGAGAGATGAATTTTTATCAAAACAAAAAACATGGCAAGCGTCGGAATTTTGTGATGCGGTATTTTACGATCGGCTTCACCGGTAATGTTGTGCCTGGGTTTCATATAGTTCCGCATATTTCCCACCCAGCTGAATTAACTGCTCATGGGTGCCGTTTTCCATAATTTTTCCATGACCGAACACATAGATCCGGTCAGCCATTCTTACCGTGGAAAACCGATGACTGATAAGGATTGCCGTGCGGCCGTCCAGCAGTTGACGGAATCGTTTAAAGACCTCAAATTCGCCCTTTCCATCCAAGGCGCTGGTTGGCTCATCAAGCACTATTATCTGTTCATCTCGCAAAAACGCTCTCGCCAGTGCGACTTTCTGCCATTCGCCGATGCTAAGTTCTTCACCCTCTTCAAACCACTTTCCCAGGATCGTATCATATTTTCCCGGCAAACGGGTGATCAACTCATCGGCGCCCGCGTGCCGGGCGGCTGCGACGATGTTTTCATGTTCGGGTGGAAGAAAAATATTTCCGAACCATATGTTTTCCCGGGCTGTTGTGTAGTAATGGGCGTAGTCTTGAAAAATAATGCTGAATTGACGCCGCAGTTCCTTGATCTCAAATTGACGCAAATCAATGCCGTCAACGCTGATTGTCCCTTGCACGGGATCATAGAACCGGCACAACAGTTTGATCAGTGTGGTCTTGCCCGAACCGTTTTCTCCAACCAGCGCCACGACTTCTCCCGGCTTAATGGACAACGAGACATCCCGGAGGATCCTACGATTGCCCTGGTTGTAATGAAAGGTCACATGGTCAAAAATAATACCCTTTTGGATCGGCCGTGGAACCGGCTGGGGACTGAGCGGCTCCTTCACATTCGGTTTTAAATCAAGAAACTCATAGAGATTCGTAAGAAACAGGTTATCCTCATACAGATCGGCAATACCCCCGAGCATTCCTCGAAAAAACCCAATTCCCCGATGAAATGCCTGGAAATACATGACCATATCACCCAGTGTAATCACACCCATTACCGCTCGATATGCGATGAAGCCAAAGGACCCGAATAAGGCAAGGGTCACGCTGGCATGACCCACCAGGTCGGCCACAGAACGGCTTTTGGCGATTTTGAGTCGTTCATGGCGAAGCTGGTTGCGTAGATCCCAAAATCGGTGTCTGAAGAGATCCCCCAAACCAAATAGACGAATCTCTTTTGCATGGGTATCACCGGTCAGTATCCAGTTGAGATAATTCGCCATTCGTTCTGTTGAGGTTCGTTCATGCTGCCATCGAAACATCTTTTCGGAGTATTTCAGGCGTACAAGAACACCCGGTATAACGGCAGCAAAGAGTACTACCGACACGCCCCAATGGAAGGAAAACAATAGGCCGGCCATTACCATCAAAGAGATACCACTCTGTCCGACCTGCACCAGGGCATTGACGATATGGTTCGGACGGTAGGGTCCTTCCTGTTGTGCCCGGTGAAGTGAGTCAAAATACCTGGAATTCTCATAGTACTGCAGATCTACTTTGATGGATTTCTCATGAAGGATGTTATACATGTGGTCTGTTATCTTCAGGGTCTGGGCGTCTCTGATATAATCCGCAAGCAGCTGAAAAAGCGAGGTGATAATGGCCACGACAGCCGCAAAACCGATAAGGAGCATCACGAGTCGCAATGCCGCCAATTTGTCCGGTGCCACCAGGGAAACGGTTACCGCATCCACCACCAGCTTCATGAGATAAAGCGCCAGAAGTGGCAACAGACCTTGAACAGCGAGAAGTGCCAAACTGAATATGGCCCAACCCGGACCTGCCTGCCAAAGAAAACGCACCGCGCGATCGAGACGAATCGAACGTCTTATTTTTTGTCCCGGCGATTCGGTATTACCAGGTCGTAGGGCTTCCTGCATGTAAACCTTTCATATCCAGGCCAATACCAGGCGACTGTGCGGTCCCGACAAATGTATTTAAGCAATGGGCCGTTCTCGGTCATCAACCTCACTGTTACAATCGATGGCCGCCATAGATGCCGAATCCGGCCACTTTCCCTGAAAGATCTGTAGGGTTTACTCACGAGAGCTCGAACAAGACGCCACATAACTTGCCGAACACGATGCCGTTTATGGAAGGTATACAAACGAAGCAGGCCAAACCGTCTACGATGCATTGGGAGCTTTTTCCCGTCTCGTTCAAATTGGGAGACCCGCCCCATCAGATTGTTTTCATCCACCCAGGTTCTATCTGCGCACAGATTGTTGTCTCCCCGCACAATGAGTCTATCGGGCAGGACGCGTATCACCCGATGAACGCGTGCATCCTCAACACCATTTCTATTCACCCTCCGATAAACCACCACATCGCCAGGCCGAAGTAGCGACAATGAAACGGACGTCACATGGAGACGGTCCCCAAACCTAAAGGTGCCCTCCATGCTTCTACCCCGATACAGACAAATGTTACACAAGTTTCGCACCCCTTTTTCTCGGTGAATGGATTCAAGACGCAAGTCGGATGATATTTTTGAGGGCAAAAACCCTTCGAAAAGGGCTACGACAACGGCACAAACGACTTTGACAATAGCGCTTAAACAAAACTAAACGTTTCAGGCAGCTACATACACCGCCACTGTGCCTGTGCAGGGGGTTTGTTATCGGGTGCTGCCAACCCGCACCGTGTCATTATTTTGCCCTCAAAAATATCATCCGACAACCATCAACAGGCATCCGTTTTTTCGATAGCAGCATCAATCAAGTCCCAATCCACACGATCTTTTGTAAAGCACATCCGATATGCCGGTGTATGATGGCAGATATGGCTGAGTAACTCAAAGGCTCGTTTTTTGATTTCTTTGGGAAGGAAAAAAATGTAGTTACTATGCTCAGCCCAAAGAAACTGCACGAGCGTTGATGGGGCAATTATCTCGATTCGGAATTCCAGCGCCTTTTTCAGCATAAACAGAGCCCCGACTCTTGCCTGACATAAACCACTGGTGATCCCCCCCAACGGCGTGCTATGGGCAAAAAAATTGCCATTTTTTTTTTGCAGGATAATCTGATCATCGCTCAAGACCGGCATACCGTCTGCGTGTTCTACCACTGTGGTCTTACCACCCTCATCCGGAGCCAGGAACAACACTGCCCTGTCTCTACGGATCACACCGGAACTGTGAAAAAGCAATGAAGAAAAGCAAGGGAGGTAAGACGAAAATATGTGCGCCAAGTTTGCCGCGATATAATACTCAGGCATCAGCATCGGGCGATCCTGCGCAGAACCTCCAAACGCGTCTGTGTAAAAGACATCAAATCGCTTCCGTTCGAAATCACGGATAAGTACATGATGCTCGTCAACGCAGATCTCCTTGCCGATTCCTTTCCCATTTGATGAAATTGGAATGTCCCTTAAGTTTTCACGCACTTGTGGGAAGCGCAGCAACGTATTTTCTATCCAGTTTGGAGAAAAATTCGCGTAACAGGAAAGCTTTTCCTGTTCGTGAAGCGTCAAATGAGGTAATTTGCGTGAATCAGGACTCAGTTTGTATATATGATGGATGACATCGGGTTTGGTTTTATCCACAATAAATCGGTTAAAGGGTTCCTTCCGAATCAGTGGAATCCGGACACTGGACTCCGTGCGAAAGATAATCCCAGCGATGTCATGCGTCACTACGTTCATTTTTTTCTGAGTGCCTTGGTGTCTTTGTGGCTGAAAGTAAATTCTGACACGAAATGCACAGCTAAGAAAGTCCGATCTACGCAGCAGCCCCATTGATGCAGGCAGGGGGCGCCGATCCCGGTCTGCATACTGGTGATCTGGGCAGATTCCCATTTTTACAAGCACCGGGCGTTACTTGACCACTGACACTTGAGGCTGATATATCTTTAGCTTGGGGAGGTTCATATGTTGGGCGCTTGTCTTTCTCTTTCATTTTACCACTCCTTCAAATTATCGAATCATCCAAGAGACTTTCTTTTCCGCGATGCCGGGAAAAACCCTAACCCATCGGCGATATGGCAGAATTGATAGGGGGCAGTCAACGTCCCGGTTACGTGATAGCTATTGGCGACACAGGTTGCCAGGCAAAAATCCCGGTGAAGGCAATTTCCGCAGATCCCCTTCAGTTGCCTGGGTATCTGCACACGTAACTGATTAAGCCCCGGACTGTTGCACCAGACTTCACGCAGGCTATCTCTTTCTATGTGGCCGTAGATCAGCTCCGGAACCGTAACACCGATCCCGCAGAGCGATAGTTCACCATCCGCCAGTACACCCAAGATATTCATGACGGTACACCTGCTAAGGTTGTCATCAAGCAATTTTCGGATAGAGTAAAAG
>JAHEHB010000036.1 GCA_024644775.1 Deltaproteobacteria bacterium | reverse complement strand
GGCTTAAAACTCAACTGCATGGAAATCATCGATGAAATTCGAAAATGAGTAAATTGCCTACAATATGAATATACACTATTTGCAGCATGTTCCTTTTGAGGGCCTCGGCAGTATTGAACCTTGGGCTGTTTTGCATGGGCATCAGATTAGCGTGACAAAATTTCATGCCGGCGATTCCCTTCCTGCTCTAGATGCCTTCAATTGGCTGATTATATTGGGCGGCCCCATGAACATCTACGAGGAACTCAAATATCCTTGGCTTCGTGAAGAAAAAAGTTTTATTCAAAAAGCGGTTGAAGATGGAAAAATTATTCTGGGCATTTGCCTGGGCGCACAACTCATAGCGGATGTACTGGGCGCAAAAGTCTACAAAAACACACAACGGGAAATTGGTTGGTTTCACATCCAAAAAGTACCCGATGCAACTCGATCCACGCTTGCTGCATTTTTTCCAAATACGGTTGAGGCGTTTCATTGGCACGGCGACACCTTTGACTTGCCGCCCGGAGCCGTTCATTTGGCACGTAGCGACGCATGCGAAAACCAAGGATTCATCTTGGACGATCGAATCGTTGGGCTCCAATTCCATCTTGAAACCACAAGACAAAATGCTGAGAATTTAATCAAGCACTGCCACAACGAAATGGTGGATGGGCCATTTATCCAGACACCTGAAGAGATCTTATCTAACAATGCGCCATTTCAAGAAATCAATTCTGTAATGGACGCTTTGTTGAAAAGCCTTCTGAATATGGGGCAATAAGGCCCTCATGTTCCCAATTCCAAAAACTGAATTTCATAATAAAGACTAATCTTTGAATATCCTTTTCGGGAAAATCGATAAGCATTTCCAATAATGTATTTTTTATCTATTTAAAAACAATTTTGTATATTTATATATAAATAATTACATTATTGTATTTATAACGATTCTCAATTAAGTAAAGTCTTTCTAAATTATTTTAATGATATTAGGCTATTAAATGTTTTTGGACAGTTTTTCAAACCTGGCATATCCTTTGCTCATCAATTTACATTTGAAACACTGCGCAGATCGAATTGGTAAAAGATCGAAACGAGGAGGATATTGGATGAAGAAAATAGAGGAAACCGTAATGAGGAAACCGATTTTATCAATACTTTTTTTTATTCTTAGTATAGCCACTGTTTGGGCCGGCGATAAAGCGCCGACACCGGAATCGAATAAAACCGCCATTGATTTGGTTCAGTCCCATGCAGACTATGTTTGGACCTTGGTTGCCGCGGCCCTGGTTTTTTTTATGCAAGCAGGATTTGCCATGGTGGAAGCCGGATTCACACGGGCAAAAAATGCCATTAACATTATGATGAAAAATCTTGTGGATTTTTCGGTCGGATCATTGGCGTTTTGGGCCATCGGCTTTGGCTTGATGTTTGGTGCCACAACAACCGGTTGGTTTGGGATGAGTGGATTTTTTCTGAGTGATTTTACACCCGGCGGCGACCCCTGGGTTTTGGCTTTTTGGATGTTTCAGGTGGTGTTTGCGGCGACAGCAGCTACCATTGTTTCCGGAGCCATGGCGGAAAGAACAAAATTTTCCGGCTACATCATCTATAGTGCCATTATTAGCGCATTTATCTATCCGATCTTTGGTAGCTGGGCGTGGGGGAGTCTTTTTAATGGTAGTGGCTGGCTGGAGAATTTGGGTTTCATCGATTTTGCCGGATCTACGGTTGTTCATTCAGTCGGTGGATGGGCGGCCTTAGCAGGTGCCGTTGTGCTGGGTCCTCGTATGGGTAAGTATACCAAGGATGGCGGCATTAAACCGATTTTAGGCCATAACATGCCGCTGGCTGCACTGGGAGTCTTTATTTTATGGCTGGGGTGGTTCGGTTTTAATCCGGGATCCACCACTTCAGCAAACAAAGATATCGCAATGATTTTTGTAAATACCAACTTAGCAGCCGCAGCCGGCGCGGTTGTCGCCATGTTTACCTCATGGAAAAAATTCGGAAAACCGGAAGTGGGAATGAGCTTAAACGGGGCTTTGGCCGGTTTGGTTGCCATCACGAGTCCTTGTGCATCGGTTTCACCACTGAGTGCGGTGGTCATCGGTGCAGCAGCCGGTATCCTCGTTGTTTTTTCAGTTCTTTTCTTTGACAAAATCAAAGTGGATGATCCTGTAGGGGCCATCTCGGTCCATGGCGTCTGTGGCGCCTGGGGAACATTGGCCGCCGGTATATTCAACATGGGTGGAACTTCGTTTAAAATCATCGGCGTTCAGGTTTTAGGAATTATTGCCTGCTTTCTTTGGGTGTTCCCCATCGCTTTTGCCATGTTTAAGTTAATCGAAAAAACAATTGGCCTGAGGGTATCCCCGGAAGAAGAGCTTGAAGGACTCGATTTTATTGAACACGGCGGAAATGCCTATCCGGATTTTGAAGTCTCTTCCTACGGCGGGATAGCGACCGATGGATCGCCTGGTGGTGGAGCGATGTTGAGGGAACCAGCATTTGCTCCAAGCTCCAAACAAGTCGAGGCTACGTAGTGTTTAGGCAGTAGACGGTCTCTTCTTCATCCACTAAGAGTGGCGCGATTGCCGATGCCGATGAATACCAGAATTTCATCTTCCGGAATTCCTTTCTTCCAAAAGGGCTTTCAGCACATCGCTTTTTGTCTGGTCTGGCGATTGGATGATACCGTTTCTGTTTAGGAGTTCATGGGGAAACTCCTTTTTTTGAGGTGGTAAAAGGGAAGAAATATGACGGCCGATGTTTCGAATGCTGTAAATTACCATCAGACCACCGGCAATGGGAATGTCTACATATTGAATACGCTTGGGAAGTTTTAGAATCGGGGTCCAATCAGTGGCAAGCATGGTAAGTCGCAAACCCTGGTAGGTCATCACTATCAGGAAAAAAAGTGACAAGAGTTCGATCGCTATACCGATAACATTCCCTGCAGTGCGGTCTTTCAGTTTTGAATAAATCCACTCCACACGAAAGTGGGTACTCTCACGCCAAAGTGCAGCAGCCCCAATGAATACCAACCAAGCAAAGATCATTTCAACGATTTCATCGTACCATCCCATGGACATGATGGGAACAAACCGGAAGAGCACATTACCGGAAAGAAGGATGAGCAGTAAAGTTAGACATACAATGCACAGAGCGCGCATACCGGCTCCCACCGCACGGTCAATGCTCGAAAGTGTCTTCATAGAAGGATTATCAACAGTCTTCATCCGCCGTGTCCCATAATAAGTCTTGGCAGCAAAAGAGAAATATCAGGAATAAACGTAACCGCCAACAGCACAGCGAAAATTCCCAGCATGTAAGGCAACAACTCACGGCTCAAGGTGCCGATGGGCACACGACTAATGCTCGATACAGAATAGAGACTCATGCCGACCGGCGGTGTAAGAAGCCCCAGCATCGAGGCCAACGTCATGATCACTCCAAATTGTACCGGATCGATGTTAAATTGTGAAATCAATGGCATAAAAACCGGTATGGTGATCACAAACACAGCAATTCCTTCAATAAAGCATCCCAAAACCAGAAGGATTAATGTGATCATGGCCAAGAGGGCGCCTTGAGACTGGGTAAACGTCGTCAGACTGGTGATTACCTGTTCGGGTATTCGCTGCCGAATCAGCAACCATCCGAAAAAACCGGCTGCCGAAATAATAAACATCACCCGAATGGTATGAACGATGGTTTCCCAAAATATTTTCGGAAGATCCTTCAATGTGAACTCTCGGTAAACGACCAGGCCGAGAAAAAGGGCGTACAAAGAGGCAACAACGGCTGCCTCTGTGGGTGTAAAGATTCCACCCAGAATTCCACCGATAATGATAACCGGGGTACCTAAAGGGAGCACCGCCTCTCGGGCACTGGCCCAAAGTTCGCGAAACGACACCCGTGTTTCTTTCGGATACTTGCGAAACTGAGATACGATAAATACGGCAATCATTAAGGCAATTCCCATCAAAGCACCCGGGATAAAGCCGGCTAAAAAAAGTTTTCCCACCGATGTTCCGGTGAGGCTGCCGTATATGACAAAAGGAATGCTGGGTGGAACCACCGGTCCGATGGTGGAGGAGGCGGCCGTAATCGCCGCAGAAAATTTTCGATCATAGCCACTATCGACCATCGCTTTCAATTCGATAAGGCCGAGTCCGGCCGCATCTGCCACTGCCGATCCGGACATACCGGAAAAAATCATGCTGGCTACCACATTGACTTGGCCCAGCCCCCCCCAGATATGGCCAACCAACGCTTGGGCAAAACGAAACACCCGACGCGTAATGCCGCCGGTGTTCATCAGATTCCCGGCAAGGATAAAAAAGGGGATGGCCAGTAAGGTAAACGCCGTTGTGGAGGCGTACATTCTCTGGGCGACCATTGTGAGAACCCGGGCTTCCCCCATAAAAATAAAGGTTAGCACCGCGGTAAGCCCCATGGCAACCGCAATCGGAATGCCCAATAAAATGAAACCCACCAGCACAAAGAAGATCAGTAACGTGATCATACCCCGGCCGACCCCCTTTTCTAATTTAGACAGGATTTACAGGATAAACATGATTTGTGACTGTTCGGCCACTAAGTACACCCGCTTCTAAATAAGATACCGTAACTCTTAAAGATAGTGTTACCAAAGATATTTGAATTTTGAATATCGAACGAGGAATTTAGAACCGCAGAAGTGATAGTAAAACTTCGAAATTCGACATTCCTTGCTCAGTATTCTGCGGTTCAACAATAATTATAAATTTCAAAATATTACAAATGTGAGAGATAAATTCTCAGATTGAACCAGTGAGAATCTAACAATTTATTTATCTTACAGAATCTACCATCTTCAGAAACTCTTCAACATTTTCTTTACCCGAATATCCTGCAATTCGATCCCAAGCCGGTTTCATCAGCGAACGGAATTTGGAGACATCCGGTGTGGTCACGACCATGCCGGCATCTTTAAGTTTTTGCAGCAGGGTTTCATCTTCTTTTTGCAAAGTCTGGCGCATAAAATCACCAGCCTTTTTGCTTTCTTCTTTGATGATCTTTTGTTGATCAGCAGAGAGTTTATCCCAAGTCGCCTTGCTGATCACATGAACCATGCTGTTGTAAACGTGCTGAGTGATGGCAAGGTATTTCTGCACTTCGTAAATTTTAAAATGATATATTACCGAAAGCGGATTGTCTTGCCCATCTGCAACACCTTGCTTCAGAGACATATACAGCTCGGGGAAGGCAATTTTGGTTGTTACGGCACCCAACGCCTCCATGGTGGCTTGAAGCTGAATTTCAGGCGGGACCCGCATCTTGAGCCCCTTCATGTCATCCGGTGAGTTGATGGCTCGCTTGTTGTTGGTGATATTTCTGAATCCCCATTCCCAGTTTGACAAATGCACCATGCCCTGTTTTTCGATATCCGGACCCGCCCAGGCCATAAAGGGTCCATCTAAAACACGATAGGCATGTGCATAGTTATCATACACGAAGGGCAGCATCACTACGCCAAACCGCTTCGAATACTTATCCAACGCACCCTGCGTCGGTAAACCCATATCGATGGCACCCACCTTAATTTGTTCCAGTTGCTCCGGTGGAGAGCCTAACTCATTGGCAGGATAGATAGTGACCTTAACTTTACCACCGGTTCGCTGCTCTACCGCCTTTCCAAACATTTCCGCAGCCAGATCACCTGGATGGCCGTCTGCCGCAAAGTGGGCAAATCGTAGCTCAACTGCTGCAGCCGGTTTGGGTCCACCCGCAAAAACCACCAGACACACTACCAAGGGAAAAATTAATACAATAAGGCCTTTTTTTCGCATGGATATACCTCCTTATTTAAGATAGTTAATAAAAGACCAGCCGGGAACCCGACATTCACCAGCCGGAAGTCCTAAACCCATTATTCGTGAAATAGCATCGATCCGGTTATTCAAATGACGAACCTAATGATCGCTTATAAAGAATCGCAGGGGTTGTCAAATGAATTTGAACACGATTCCATATTCCCTCCCCACTTTGGGATTGAAATTTCAAGCCGTATATTTTAAACAAAATACTAAATACGAAACACTAAACACTTGATGAATTGGGCTTTTTGCGAATTCATCAGGTTCTCAGACCAAAAGAAACAGGTTTAAATCATGCGAATACGAAGAAATATCGAGCTCTGTCACGGATGTAGAGCGTGCCAATTGATGTGTTCCTTTCATCATCATGGGGTCATATTCCCCGAACGATCCAGCATACAGGTGATACGAAACAATGCCAGCAGCAACATCCGTTGGTCCACCGACCCAACCTGTGACCTCTGTAATGGAGAAATCGAAGCGCTTTGTGTGAAATATTGTCCGTACGGAGCCCTGGAAAAGCAATCGACATGAGCAGACATAAAATAAACGGGGGATTGGCCGGCAAAATTTTATGGATCGATTTGTCCGATGGAAACATCTGGACAGAAGATACGGCGCCGTATGCGCGCAGATGGATCGGAGGTCGTGCCGTAAATTCTGCTATTTTGCTGAATGAAATTGAACCTGGAACCGAGTGGTTTGACTCTAAGAACCTACTTATCTTCGGAGCCGGCGTCCTTGTTGGCACTTCTGTGGGTGCGAACCGAATGTCTGTGGACACCATCAATGTTTTTAACAACGGCAAGGGATCGGCAAATGTCGGCGGACACTTTGCCGCCGAATTGAAATATGCCGGATTCGATCACATCGTGATTACCGGCAAAGCGGAAGAACCGGTATATCTCTGGATCGGTGATGGAAAAGCTGAAATAAGACGTGCGGGTTATTTATGGGGAAAAACCACTTATGAGACCGAAGCATCGCTTCAATCTCGAATTGGAGATCCCGCAGTCCGGATAGCCTGTATTGGTCCGGCAGGTGAAAACGGGGTACTGGGTTCCATCATTCTAATCGATCGCGCCAAAGCCGCCGGCGGTTCCGGTGTCGGCTGTGTAATGGGCGACAAAAAATTAAAGGCCATTGCCGTTCGCGGCCATGGGTCTTTACAAGTAGCGAGACCCGAGGCCTTTATGGAAGCAACAAATGTTGCCATGCAAAAGGTAGCGGAATCCCCCACAGCGGAAAAAATGTGGCGAAATACCTTGGCCGGTGTGTATGCTGTCGATCCCCACAGCATCAGTTGGGATCTTCTTATGCTGGTTAGAAACGGACAAGATGAAAGCTGGGAAATCGAAAAACGAAAACGGCTCATGAATACAAAAACGGGGATACCAAAATATCGTAAAAAAGTCTTGGCCTGTTTTAATTGCCCCATCGGATGCATGCCGTTTTCTGAAATCAAAGAGGGCAACTACAAAGGCACAAAAGGGGAGGGTCTTTGGGTCAACACCTTGATGCTGGCCACCTGGCTCGATATTCCGGAACCGGAACCGATTATCAAAGCCTGGCTGACGATGAACGAGCTTGGGCTCGATGGAGATTTTGCAACCGGCATGATTGCCTGGGCGTTTGAATGCTACGAAAGGGGGTTTTTGACCAAAGCACAAACGGATGGCATTGAATTAACTTGGGGAAATGGAGATGCTCTCGTTGCATTGCTGCCAAAACTCGCGTATCGAGAAGGAATCGGAAAACTTCTTTCACTGGGACCCATCGAAGCGCCAAGACAGTTGGGGCAGGGCTCGGAATATTTTGCCATTCACATCAAGGGGCAACCGTCCATAGAACCCTTTCGTGCCGCCAAAGGGTGGGGACTCGGTGTGGCGACCTCCCCGGTTGCCGGCAGACATTTAAGAGGATCGGTTCTTGTTGGCTCCAGATTCGGCCCCAAGGATGTGGATTTTGAAGCCCACGTCTATGAGGGACAGCCCCAGCATGTCTACTGGCAGGGATTAACCAAAGAAATCGAAGATATCACCGGTACTTGTGTATATGTGGGCACCTGGAGTGGCGCCTATGCTTTGGAGGTCTCTGATTATGCGGCACTGATAAACTCGGTTGTCGGTCTTGACCTGACTGAAATCGAGTTGATGCATATCGCCAAACAAAGCCGAAACCTGGAAAAGGCGTTTAATACCCTAAATACAGATTTAGCGCGCAATGACGACATGCCTCCCAAACGGTATATGGAAGAGCCCATTAAGTCCGGCCGTTACAAGGGTCACCGGGCAGAAAAAGAAAAATGGAATGATATGCTGGACGCATTTTATGCGCTGCACGGATGGGATAAAGCAACCGGTCTTCAAACAAAAAAAGGCCTCTTTGAGTTAGGCCTGGAGGATGTGGCGGAGAAATTGGCCAAGGCCGGTAAGCTCATAAAAAACTAAAAGGCAAGATAAGGTGTTTTATGAAGGATAAAATTGCGAATTGTGTAAGAGAAATTGTTCCCAGTGTGATTAGACAGATGTCCATAAAAGCAGCCGCGTACGAAGATGTAATTTCATTGGGCATCGGGGAGCCGGATTTTGACACACCGGTGGAAATCTGTGAAGCCGCATTGATGGATGCCAAGGCCGGCCACACCCATTACACGTCTTCGAGAGGATATCCGGAGTTGCTTCAAAAGCTATCTGAATCCATTAAGGCGCGAAATGGAATCGAATTGAATGAATCGCAGCTCATGATCACTCACGGCGGTATGGGGGGCATTGCCGCTTTCCTGCGATCGGTGCTCGAATCCGGACAACAGGTGCTCGTACCGGAGCCTCATTTTCCGACGTACAAAGCGCAAATCTGCTTTACTGAGGCACAAATGGTCTACCTCCCAACGCGCTTTGAAGATAACTTTGTACTTCAACCGGATGTCGTGAAAAATGCGATTACGCCGCAAACCAAGGCACTTATCTTAAATTCGCCCAACAATCCCACCGGGAGTGTGATTCCCGGTGATGTACTGGATGAGTTGGCACGGATCGTCATCGAACACGACCTGCTGATCTTATCGGACGAGGTGTATGATCGCATGGTATACACGCAACCGCATGATTCAATCTTTACCCGATCCGGGATGGCTGAACGCACAGTGGTTATAAACTCTTTTTCCAAGGCGTATGCCATGACCGGTTGGCGAATGGGTTACGCGTACGGTCCGGCCTGGCTTATCGAAGAGATGCTCAAGGTAGCAGCCTACCATACGAGCTGCCCTTCCAGTGTCGGTCAGCGCGCCGCCTTGATGGCATTGAAAACCGATGCGAGTCGGTTTGATGCGATGGCACAAGAATTTGGAGAACGCTGTGATTTGGTGTTCCAGAGACTTCAGAAAATGCCGGACATTGAAGTAAACCCCACTACAGGTTCTTTTTATATTTTTCCCGATATTTCAGCCATAAACCCAGACTGCGAAAAATTCGCCTTCGATTTACTGGATCAAGAGCAGGTTGTGGTGATACCGGGCTCAGCATTTGGCCCATCGGGGAAGGGATTTGTGCGGCTGGCGTGCACTGTCGATAAGGATCGACTCACAGAAGCCATGGATCGATTTGAACGTTTCGTTCATAGACAAAAGACGGATTAACGGTTGATCCTTAATATTCCCATTCACGTGTTTCCGCTTTCCTTGAAGGATAGGGAAATGGGGAGAGAGTCGAAAAATGAGAACCCTGATAAACGAAAAACTCATCAAAATTGTCGGCCAAAAAAACTACACGGAACAGCTGATCGATCTTGTCGCCTATTCATATGATGGTTCCTCATTCAGCAGCCGGCCGGATTGTGCCGTCTGGGTCGAATCAACCGAACAGGTTTCGCAGATCCTCAGCTTGGCGAATCATAAAAAAATACCGGTTGTCCCCCGGGGAGCCGGAACCGGGATTTCCGGAAATGCGGTTCCAGCAAGCGGCGGTATCGTGCTAGATATCACCCGCATGAAGAATATTCGGTCTATCGACATTAGCGATCGTTTGGCGGTGGTTCAACCGGGTGTCGTTTACGACCTTTTCCAGTCCGCACTCGAACCCCACGGATTTTTTTTCCCACCGGACCCCGCTAGCGGTAAAGTCTGCACGCTTGGCGGGAATGTCGCAACCAATGCGGGAGGCCTTAGAGGCGCCAAATATGGAACCACGCGGGATTTTGTACTGGGATTAAAGGTGGTTTTAGCCAATGGAGAGGTCATGCGGGTTGGGGCAAAAACCATGAAAACATCATCCGGTTATGATTTGACCCGCCTCTTTGTCGGCTCTGAGGGGACCCTGGGAGTTTTTACGGAAATTACCTTAAAAATTGCTCCCAAACCGACTGAAACCGCCACCGCTTTGGCCACCTTCGATAGTATTGAACACGCCGGAAACGCGGTTACGCAAATCATGCAATCGGCTGTTACACCCAGTGCTTTGGAGTTGCTCGATACGACAGTGATCGAAATGCTGCGTAAATACTCGAGCACGCAGATACCATCGGCAAAAGCGATCATCCTGGTTGAGACGGATGGTAACAACCGAGAAGATGTACGGGGTCAATTGCAAAGCGTCGCTGCTTTGTTAAAAAAAAGCCACGGGTTAACCGTAGAGACAGCGGAGACAGAAGCAGACGCTCAGCGTCTCTGGCAGGTTCGCAAATCGGTGCCCGGAATGATGGGTCGCACGGGTCTGAATTTTATGCCGGAAGACCTTACGGTTCCCATGAGCCGTATCGCAGAATATCTGGAGAGGTGTCGGGAAATATCCAGGGACCGCGATTTGACGATTCTAAATTTCGGTCATGCCGGTGATGGGAATTTTCACACCAATATTTTATACGATCCATCCGATTCACATCATATGACCCAACTGGAACCGACCCGTTATGATCTGCACAAACTGGCATGTGACCTGGGAGGTACCCTCACCGGTGAACATGGTATCGGGAAAACCAAAGCGGATTTCATGCACCTGGAGCACGATCCGGTGTCACTCGAAGTGATGCGGCGATTGAAAGGAGTATTGGATCCCAACAACATCCTCAACCCCGGCAAATTGGCGCTTTAGCAAAATTAGAGCACCCGGTCCACTCTGAAACGGAATCTGCCTCAGTGGGTGTAGGTGGACGACTCCCCATCCGCAACCGCTACAATTGTTCGTCTGACCTTGGACAAAGCGGGTTGCGCCTCAATAACCCGCATTTTCTTCCATTTGCCCTGGCGATAGCGCAACATAAACGCCAACCCGAGAGTGCATACATAGAAGGTAACGATCGCCCACGCGATATACAGCCCGGCGTCGATGATTTCAACAGCGATATACACCGGACCGATCATCACCCCCAGTGATAACGCAGCGATGGTCCACATGATAAATCGCGTATCGCCTGCTCCCTTGATGGCTCCGGAGAAAATGAGGTTCATGGCATCAAAAAAACAAAACACCACCACAAAACGCATTAAAATCACCCCCAAACTCATGATCTCGGCATACTCTGCGGACGTATGGTGGTTGGCTTTAAACAAATGGAGAAGCGGTTCAGGAAAAAAGATGAATAGGGCCGCCACAAGCAACATGTAAACCTGTGTAATATGCAATGCGCTGGTCGTTGCATACACGCCGGCTTCGGGTTGCCCCCGGCCGATGGCTTGGCCGACCAACGTGGCGTTTCCGATATGGAATCCGACCATGGGCATAAAAGATAGCGACTCGATGGACAACACGATGTTAGAAGCGGCAAGCTCAAGATCGCCTAAACGGCCCAGCATCTGAATGAAAAAAGTGAACCCAAAAATCTCTAAAAAGAACTGAATACCGCTGGGCAGACCATACCGCATCAGACGACTGAATAGCGCTTTATCAAACCCCCTTGTTTTCCAGGTACTAAATCTTACCCGATTGGTGGAACTGAAAATGAGAATACTCAGGATGATCACGATCGCAGCGTAGGCCGTCACCGTGGCGATGCCGGCGCCTAAAATACCCAGCTCCGGAAAAGGACCGATACCATTAATGAGGCAATAGTCTAAAGGAATGTTTAACACCGCCCCACACAGATGAATTACCATCACGGTCCACGTTAAGCCTCGGCCGGTGTAAAAACAGGCTAGGGTTGAACCTAATACCACCAGTCCCGATCCCAGGATGAGTATATTAAAGTAGGTTTTTTCCAAGGCTCGGATGTGCGGCGAATGTCCAATCAGGTCAAACAGCGTACCGGAGACAAAGTAAAGTGAGGCCAATATCATCGAAGAAAACAGGGAAAAATAGATACCCTGCCAAAGTGCAGCGCCAACCCGTTGATATGCCCGTGCACCGGTATATTGGGCGACGAAGGCATTGGTATAATTTGCCACACCCATGAAAAAAGCAATGCTGGTAAAAGAAGCAATACCGGCAGGCAGAGCGGCGGCAATGGCATCGACCGAATAGTTGGCAAGAAAAATTCGGTCTGTAAACTGCATGAGCGTTATGGAACCCATGGAGGCCACCAATGGCAAACTGACAGCCAGGACCTGGCGATAACCGTTCGGTTTTGACCACCGTTCGATAATTTTACCAATATAAACATGCATTACGGAACCATCCGAAAAAACTAAAAAAAGCACACCATACTGATCCGGTCATTATGATTTAGACGTGGTGTGATGTAATTTGATGATATTTAATTGAAAAAAGCACGGATTAGTATCACAACATAAGAAGCCTGTGCAATAGAGGAAAGGAGGAAACTACCCGCCGATTTGGGTCTCAATGCCTCTGTTTTTCCAGATTTCGAGAAATTCTTGCATCTGGCCTTTGGAAAGGGTTTCGACTGGTTGGTACCGTGGATTTATTCCCAGACGGCTGTGTTTGGAATTCCCCAGCGCATGATAGGGAAGTAGATGGCAGGGATGAGAGCGCTTCAGGCTGGCAACAAAGTTTGCCATCGTATGCATCTCTTGAACGGTTGCGTTAAATCCTGGAATAACGGGTACCCGGATTATCAAGGATTTGTCCTCTGAATCCAGCCTTTTTAGATTCGTTAGGATCTGAACATTGTTAATGCCTGTGAACTTTAGGTGTTTCAGCGGATGGATATGTTTGAAATCAAACAGAATAAGGTCCGCAAATCCGAATGCGTACGCGACATTCTCCCAGTTGGAATGACCACAGGTTTCTACTGCTGTGTGAATATTCTGACGCGCACAATGGCTGAGTACACTGCGTGTGAATTCTTTTTGCATCAGAGGCTCGCCCCCGCTTATGGTAATACCTCCCTGGGAGCGACGGTAAAAGGGAAAGTCTTTATAGATTTCTTCAAACACCTCCTCGACAGACATGGGTTTGCCGTAGACGAACCGCGCCTGTGATGGGCAAACCCCCACGCAGGCCGCACAATGGATGCAGCGTTCAGCTATCCTGGTAATCATGCCATCAGAGGTGTGAACGGTTGCATTTTCAGGACAAACCTCCGCGCAATGGCCGCAGCCGATACAGGTTTCCGGTAAAAACGCCACTTGGGGTTTGGTTCCCATACCTTCCGGATTGGCGCACCACCTACAGGAAAGCGGACAACCTTTCAGAAATACCAGGGTGCGTATACCCGGACCGTCGTGAACACAAAACCGTTCAATATTAAAAACCAGCCCTTTCTGATCGATCTGTTGTTGTGGTTGTTTCAACATTACCATCGATGTTCGGTCCGAGCGATAAGCTGGTCTTGGAATTTGCGTTCCAGCAGATTAAACAATGCGCTGTAGCCGGCGACTTTTACGACTAAATTGGAGTGTTTTTCCGGGTGTTCCTGGGCCTCTTTTAGCGTGTCTGCGGAGACAAGTGTAAATTGCAGCTGCTGTCCGCCTAAATCGAAAAAGGTTCGGACAAGTGCTGAAAATTTTCCCGTTCCCTGTTCTCCTTCAAAGACCGTAGGATGCACCCGCAGATTAAACAACGTGCCGTTCGGATGCCGTTCATGCTCCAGTTTAGCGACCGATTTTACGGCAGCTGTTACCCCGGAGATATCCGTACCTGCCGCCGGAGACACATTGTCGCTGGTCGGTTCTCCGGCCCGACGCCCATCAGGGGTAGCCCCAATCAGTTCCCCTTCCGGGACATTGGAGGTGAGCGTTTGTAAAGTAGGCGCAAATGTGCCGCCTCGAATCGGTTTAAAGGGTTTAACTCCCGCTACAAACCAGTTTATGACTCGCCGAGTGAGGAGATCCACGTAATCGTTGTCGTTTCCGAATTTGGGTGCTTTATTTAATAGCATCTGGCGCAATTCCTCTCCGCGGTCACCCGTAAAATTTGAATCGAGTGCCTCCTTTAATTCCGATCCTGAGAGAAGTTTTTCTTCAAAGACAAGTTTTTTGATCGCCGCCAAAGAATTTCCTAAACCAGCGGTATTATGTGCCTGTACCTGGGTGTTGTTATAACTGGGACCGCCACCCGCGGATGTGTCTAAGGCAGATTCGATACGCTGTGTCATCAGGGCGGAAAGCAGCGGTGTCGGGGTGCCCTCGGCATAGGCGAGCGCCACGGCGTTCGCAAACATGGGAAGAAGTTTTAGATACCCGTCAAGCTGATGACGAAAGGCTTCTTCAACCTCTTCGAAGCTTCGGAATGTCGACAGATCACCGTTTCCCGGATAAAGACAGATCCCTGTGGCAGGATTCACACCATTGTTGAGGGTAATCTCAAGCAGTTTCAAAAGGCTGAAATATCCACCCCCCCCTGTCATCGAACAGGATTTTCCGGGCACAACCATCTCCGCACATCCCAACACTGCCCAATCGCGGGCATCTTCAATGGGAATGCCTAAGTTGAGTAAAGTCGGAACCGCCACGGTGTCATTGAATAATCCGGGAAGCCCCCCGCCATGTGCCAGGTTCGTTCGGCAGCACGCGTAGAGAAAAGATTCGGGGGTTTCCGGATGGATGCGTGCGACCACGGTGGGAGAGGTTGTTTTAAGCGCGGCTGTCACTTCCAAACAAAGGTAGCTTAATTCATTCACGGCATCAAGCCCCTCACCGGTTTGTCCGCCGATAGTTAGCGTTTGGAACATCGGATAGCCTGTTTTAAACCGTGTCGACCGCCAATTACGCAATTTGTTGAGTTCAGCGGTTTTAATCCAAAAACACGCTAAGAGCTCCCGTGCCTCCTCGCGCGTAAGTCTACCTTCGGCCAAATCCCTCTCATAATAAGGATAAAGATATTGATCGAAACGGCCCAGACACATGGAATGCCCATTGCTTTCGATTTGGGTCAGTAAAAATGCAAACCATACCGTTTGTAATGCTTCGCGAAACGTTTTGACCGGCCCTGAAGACACACGCTCGCACACCGCTGCTATCTCGAGAAGCTCGCTGCGGCGTTCTTTGTCGGAATATTTCTCGGCAAGTGATCGTGCCAATACGGAATACCTGCGACCGAAATCGTTGGCTGCATCACAGGCAATGATAACAGATTCTAAAAAGATTCGTTTTTGAACATTTTCAGCCACCGTAGGATCAAGATCTTCTTTTACCTGCGTTGCCTTGTTCTTCAAGCCTTCAAATCCCAGTGAAAGCATCTGAGGAAAATCTAAGGCCACATGGCCGTCTCCGTCGGTTGTGCTGATTACGGCGTGAAAAACCTGATTTACGTGAAGACCATCGCGATCAAACGCCTTGGCAACATCCGGAGGTAGGCTGTGTTCAATTTTTCCGATGACCTTGTCGAAATGAGTCTTCCCCTGCCAGTAATCCACAAGACTTAAGATTTCCGAGCGATCCTTATCGCGCAAAATAAATGTGTCTTGAGGACGTTTGGCAAAATCGTGCATCTCTTCTGCGAGCCAGGTCGCCGAAAATTCAGGGAAAAGGGGTACGGCGAACGGACGAGATGCATGGTTTCCTACAATAAGCTCTCCGTCTTCAATAAAAATGGTCATTTCCCGCAGCACGCGCGCCAATGCCAACGCCCTGCGCACCGCCAGCGGCTCGCTTTCTGTTTTCTGCCAACTATCCGTATAAATGCGAGCCCGCTCAATACAGATTTCTGGCGGCTGTCTGTAGAGACGCGCACGTAATCTTTCGGCTCGGGGAGTCATCGAATTTTCTCCTTTCGGAAACATACTGTTTGAAATTATACAATTATTCATCCGACAATTTCAACATAGAAATGGGTTGGCTGGGCATCATTATATGGCTCTTGCAATGATGGCAATGCTGTTTTTGCTTACTGAGTGTATGATGAATTCGGCTTTTTACGAATTCATCATTATGGAAAACATTATAAATTGATTCCTGTTTAAGCTCTGTTGAGAAGATTTTGAATCATTTCAGAACGCCATTCTGAACTAGTACCGATCATTCTTAGGGCCATTCTCTCGAGCGGGTCTGAGATATGTAGCCCGGCATCATTCCTGTATATTCTATCGTCTGCTATGAGCGATTCAATTATTTTTTGCATCTGCGATTGTGTGAGTTTGCAGATTCGAAGAAACTCCCCTGAGTAAGGCTTTGGAATTGTTCGTCGAATGGCAATTTGGCGGAGGACTGTCATATGGTTTAAGGGTATTTTCCGATTGACCTCGAGAAATGCTTCTGTCTCTTCGCGTGTGACTGTGAGCATTGCTATCTTGCATATTTCTTTTGTGACGGCTTGTACTTTTTCCCGTAAGCACAAATCCCAAATATGGGCCGACGTTTTATTCAAAAGGTAAGGGTGTCCCTGGTAAAAGCTGCCCATTGCGAAAGCTAAATTTTTGGGGAAATGGGCCTGAAGCGTTTGCTTGAATTGTTGATTCGCAAAAACAGCGAAACGATCGGTCCGGATCGTATCCAGGGAGATAACCGTCGCGGTTTTAAAAAGTGGTGTCGATTTGTCAGCAAACATCATTTGTAGCATATGCCGTCTTGACCCAAGATACATTGGTAGAAACTTTTCCGTGCGTTTCTGAAATGAAGCCCGAATCATCGCTTCCAAGTTTCCTGTGGGATCAATTTCCCGTATTCGTTGGAATTCATCAAAATAAATCATAAGCGGTGTACCGATTTTTTCAGCAAGCTCAGGAAGCCTGTTTAAACTCCTTCTCAGAAGCGTTCTTCCCTCAGATTCTCCCGCACCTTCCAACCCCAGACTGAAGTGAATGTCTTCAAAGTCAACACCTATTTTAGTCGTAGTGAGATCTTGCATTGCTTTGCCAAGTTTATGCACGGCCTGCTGCCAATTTCCTAAAAGACTCAACCTTGTCCGTTCTATTTCTTTTGCAATTTCCACATCAGATAGCGTTTGCATAAAATCTATTTTAGCCGTCAGCCATCCTTGCTCCTGCAGTCTGCCTCCAACCTGGTTAAGCAATGAAGTTTTGCCATAACGTCTTGGACTGATCAAACAAAGGCTTTCACCCATTCTGGTTGCCGCTAAATAGCGTTCTATCTCTTCTTCGCGGTCACAAAAGGGTTCGCCGTAAAGAATATCCCGCTGGATAATGAATGGATTCTGCATATTCGCGTTTCTTTTCGAAGTTATCCAAATATTATTATAAGTTTTTTATAATATTTATCAAAAATTTATAATATTTAAAAGATAATTCTATTAATCCAATCCAAAAATACAGATCAAGGCGAAGCGCAGTATATGAATTAGCGATTGTATCTGCGTTTTTAACACACCCAGAGCCACCGATGGGGTTCATATAATGTCATAGGTTACGTTCACATCGATATCCTTTCGCAAGGAATGGTAAACAGAGCAGTATTTGTCTATTGAAAGCGCAATGGCGCGATCGATTTTTTTGGGGGTTATTCCTTCTCCTGAGATATTGATTTTCAAATCGACAGATTTGTAGGATTGCGGTGGTGTAGGATTTCGTACGCCTTCAGCTTCCACCTCATATTGAGTGACGTTACATCTCATCTTTCGTAAAATATGTACCACATCGATAGAGATGCAGCCGGCGATACTCAGCAGGAAGGTTTCGGTGGGTGAACATCCCTCTTCATACTTAACGTCATACTCAACTTCATAGCCCCGCTGTGTCATGCCGACAAAATAGAGATCTCTCTGAAGCGTTAACCTCGCCTTGTTTACGGGTAAGATTTCTTTTTTATATTCATCTAATCCTGGTTCAGCGCTTTGTTTTTTTTCCTGAGACACTTCAACCTCCTTTGTGAATTTAGATATTCGGTTTTGTTTAAAAATATCACTCTTTTTTGAATACTGTACAAAAAATGTCAAGTAGAGTCTTTTTATCCCCCTCCCGCAACCCCTTTCTCCCGGGAGGGAAGCTGGGAAGCTATGAGGCCTCAATCCCTCCGGCGTGTGGCTGACCCTTACCCACACTTGACACAGTGGGTGTTTTGGAGGTGATTGTAACTATTTGAAAACATTTAATAACGAGTATCAAGTATGGTAACTGAATTGACAATTGGTAAAAAAGAAGGGTATAGGCAACTAAAAACGGATCGCATCTATAGGAGGAGACCCCATGCATGCACAGAAAGAACTACTCATAATGGATGAAAGAGACAATATCGGAGTTATTAAACAGGAAATCGCCAAAGGCCGGAAAATAGACATACAATCTCCAAAATTACAGAATCATATCGAGGTGAAAGAGGATATTCCATTCGGATTTAAGATTGCTTTACGGGATATCAATCAAAGAGAAAAAATCTATAAGTTTGGTGAAGCCATTGGGCTTGCCAGTGTTCCCATCGCCAAGGGAGAGATGGTCCACGTTCACAATGTTGAGGGGTTGAGAGGGCGAGGGGATTTAGAAAAATAAATATATATTGAGCCAATTACAAAACGTCCCAGTTTGCCCGATCTCTGTGTCAGGCTAAAATTTTAATCCTCGAAATACTCAATGTATGCCTGTGGTTAATCCGTCTGCGGCGGATCGCCTTCCTTGACCTTGAACAAACTGAAACGTTTTGAAACAGCCTCTATTGAGTGTATTTTTAACGACTGGGTATAAAGACAACACAGGAGCAGCGAAATGAGTGAACAATTTTTGGGTTATCAACGACCGGATGGTTCTGTCGGCATTCGAAATTATGTACTCGTTTTGCCCGTGCAGCGGCAAGTGAATTTGGTGGCACAAAAAATTGCTGAAATCGTTCCGGACACAAAAGCGTTTATTTGTGCCGGAGAAATGGGTAAACCTCGTGACGACCGGCTGGTTATTTATCGAACGCTTGTGGGATTAGGCTTGAATTCGAACACAGCTTCGGTGTTAATTGTTGGCTCCCGAAGACAGGCCGGGTATGATGAATTAAAAGCTGAAAATATTATCCAAGAAATTTCAGCGTCCGGAAAACGCGTTGAGGTACTGATGCTTGCTGAGGAAGACGGCTTTTACAGTGCGCTTGGAAAAGGAATAAAGCTGGCCCGTGACATGGTATGGGAAGCCAGTCAGGTAGTCCGTTCACCATTTGATTTGCAACATCTTCGCTTGGGGGTCAAATGCGGCATGTCGGACTCAACGTCGGCCGTTTGCGGCAATCCAACGGTGGGAAAAGTATTCGACCGTCTGGTCACAGCGGGTGGCAGGGCTGTGTTTTCAGAAACAACGGAAGTTATCGGGGCAGAGCATATTTTAGCCAAACGCGCCAAAAACGAAGCGGTTGAACGCAAGCTGCTGGAAGCTGTGGAAAGAACCGAGAAGAAGGCCAAGCGTACCGGTGAAGATATACGCGCCACCAACCCGATACCGGAAAATATTGCAGGCGGTCTCACAACCCTAGAGGAAAAATCACTCGGTGCGATTGTAAAAACCGGCACAACCCCTATTGAAGATGTTATCCGGTATGCAGATCGAATGGTGAATCCCGGGCTTTATTTCATGGATGCTTGGATGTCGTCACTTTCTCTTCCCACAGGCTATGCAGCAGCCGGTGTCCATTTATTCCTGTACCAGATGGGTGGCCAGGGGATTCCGGGCAATGAATTTCCGGCACCGGCTGTCAGCAGCGGCGTCGTGATTCCGATCATGTATCTAACAGGAAACAGCAATACTTACGAGCGGGCAAAAGATACAATCGATTTTAGTTCTGGTACCGTTTTGGAAGATTTGGAAACGATAGATGAGGCCGGTGAGCGACTGCTAAATTGGATTCTAAAGGTGGCGTCTGGCGTAAAAACCAAAGCTGAAACCATTAAATATGAGGATCCCATCGAACTCTATCTTCAAGGTCCTAGTCTGTAAAATCACGATTCGCTGAAAAAAAGGCAGAGCCAAATGACTCTGCCTTTAATAGTTGGGGAGGAAAATTAAATTAGTTTTTCTTAAATTTTTCCCTAAAAGCGACAAGACCGATTAGGCCAGCGCCCAATAAAATAACAGTTGTAGGCTCTGGAATCGGATCCATATTCGGGTCGGGACCTCCACTGCCGGCCGCACAGATAATGTCTTCTAAATCAGTTTCAATGGTATTTGCCGTGGTTGAAACAAATGCTCCGCCAGTATCGCCGAATAGGTATCCACCACCTGTTCCCCCGATAGCCATGGCTTGAAAAATCGCATCACGCGTGGGCTGGCTCCCAACATAAGAAGGATACGGTGTACCAACCACAGAGAAAACCATGATATCATTTGCTATTGCAGTTTGATTTGCGAGATAAGAAGCATCCCAATCAGCCTGATCGGGTGGGTGACCATTCTCGGTGCCTTCATCGCCGATTGTAACGATGGCCTGGTAATAGTCCTGAGTTGGCGTTGTATCATCATTCCAATTATACCAGTTAACCAAATCTGTCACTGCTGGTCCATTGTCTTCATTCTGATTTGAAAGTGGTGTTCCTCCTCGGGTTGTAACATAGTTTCTTACATTTTCGCCAAATTGAGAATTTGAAGTGATACCCATTAAATTGGCTCTAACCCAAACATCACAATCAGGACAGTCAAGATTAGCTATTATCGAATCGATACTATTCCTAACCGCACTTATTTCATCACTCATAGAACCACTGGTATCGAATGCGAAAACAATATCTAGCACATCGTCCGCTGACGCCTGATCCAGAGCATCACCGCCTGTAATGGAGTAGGCAAAGACATTTGAGGCAAGCCCTAATGCTAACGCAGCTACAAATAAAAATAACATAATCCTTTTCATAATAACCTCCTTTTGAGTTTTGATTAAGTTTGAAAAAACGGCCAAAAACACAGAATACGAGTCGATTTTGAATGATCTCGGGACCAGCTGAACGGTAGCGGGCAAAACTGAAATTCCGACGGAACACAACAGATTGACCC
>JAHEHB010000309.1 GCA_024644775.1 Deltaproteobacteria bacterium | reverse complement strand
ATGGCGCTTAAACAAAACATAAACGTTTCAGGCATCTACATACACCGCCTCTGTGCCTATGCAGGGGGGTTGTTATCGGGTGCTGCCAACCCGCACCGTGTCATTATTTTGCCCTCAAAAATATCATCCGACATACATCAACGAGCACTCGAAAGAAACTGGGGGTGCGAAACTTGTGTACCGAATTAATAAAGCAAATTTTTCCTGGTATCCCACCACCCCATTATACAACCAGCGAAGCGATTATTCTTTCCAAATATCCATCAGCATTTCACTAGCGTCTGTAAGCATGGCGTTTGGCACATATCCTTTAACCCAGTCCCTATAGGCGCGAACCACAATTTGCTGGTAAAGCGGAATAGCGATGGCTTCTTCATACCAGAGATCCTGGAGTCTGTGGTAAATCTTTTCTCTTTCTTTGGGATCGATCTTTGCGATTCCTTCTTCGCACAGCTTGTCCACTTCCGCATTGTGATAAGCCATGTAACGGCCATAGACGCCTTTGGAGTGCATGAACGTGTACATGAAGTTGTGCGGATCGGCATAGTCGGCCCCCCAGCCGATCAAAAAGAGCGGATACATGTAATTTCGGTATTTCACCAGATAATCTTTCCACTCGACGTTTCGGACCTCAATCTTAAATTCCGGGTTCAGGGACATGATATTTTCGGCCAGCATCAATGCGGCCGCCTCTCGCATTTCATTACCGGTATTGTGGGTTATGATCATCTTAAATCCCTTTTCCCAGACCTGTCCCCCCCAGGCTTTTTTCATGTATTCTTCGGATTTTTTCAGATCAAACTCATACACCGGTACATCCTTGTGAAATGCGAGTCCTTCAATATTGGGACTGGTCGGCATGATCACCAGATTGTTAAAAACATCTGATTTATAGGTCTCTCGGTCCAAGGCGTGCAGAAAGGCTTTTCGGACATTGATATCAGAGAAGAAATCCGGCGGGATCCCGTTTCCGTCGAGTTTACCGCTACCGATATTTGGATTGCCGGCAGGGTTGATTTTCTGGCAGAAAAACGCCGCCGTCACGGAAAGCAGGGGTACCTCATAGAGTTTCAGCCCCTTCATGGCTTTCACTTCCGGCACATAGGGGTTGTCAACACGAACCCTGTCCGCATCTCCGTTTTGTAACATCAGTTTTCGCGTGCTCCATTCCTTCACATATTTGACAATGGCCCGTTTCAATTTGGGCTTGGGTCCCCAGTATCCGTCAAACCGATCAAAGACAAATTCCTTGTTGGGTTCCCAGGATTTCATCATATAAGGTCCGGTGCCGTTTGTGAGCTTCAGCAGGGGTTCATGCCCCGGCGCCGGATTGTTGTATTTAGCAGCGTTTTGAATATTTCCATCCCAGCAACCCTTTGAAATGGCCCATTCCTTATTCAATATAATAGATGAGGAATACGCCAAAATACCCATAAACGGAGGGTAGGGTTTCGGAAGCTGGAAAATAACTTTATCTCCTTTCGCCTCAACACATGCGTCGATTTTCTCGAAGATGCCGGGAATGATTTTACCATCTTTATCCCTTGTAGAACCTTCACCGGTCAGTGCTTCCAGCAACATCCACATGGGGCCTCCATCCGGATCGGCAATCATGTTACGTTTGAATGTATAGATCACATCATCAGGGGTCAACTGCTGGCCTTCGTGAAATTTTACTCCCTTGCGAATGGTAAAGGTGTAGGTCATGCCATCCGGTGTGATACCGCCGTTTTCCAGCGTGGGGATTTCTGTGCACAGAATGGGTTTAAATTTATCTGTGTATGATCCGTCGAAGAAGACCAGGGGTTGATAGATATTCCAGAGGCGCTGGGAAGATGTGACATCATACGCTACTGAGGGATCCAGGGTTCTTAGGTTTCCATAATTTGCAAGAACAAAGGTATCCGGGTTTTTTGTTTGCGCAGATACCAGCGCCGCGCAGAATACAACGAAAAGACACAAACCGACAAAAACAGGTGATTTTTTCATTTTGCCTCCTCTCTGTTAGGGTTTATCCCATCGGTTGGCCGCAGCAAAGGCTGTCGGCGTTTTGATTTGATATTTTAATAACCATCGAAGTAGCGGTGATTCACTGGAAAGAATTACACCGTGTTTGTGCGCTTCACACAACACAGACAGGTTTTGGTTCTATTTCGTTTTACAAGCGTAGAAGAAACGCGATCTCGTGTCAAGAAAAGAAAGTGATGATCGCATTCGCTCGCATGGTGGAAACATCGATTGGAGAATATGCGGTTTTATATCCAATATATTGATATATCTCTTGACATGAATCTATATATTGTGTTAGGAGAGATTTTAATTCGAGGTTGGATCGGGGCACGCCTTGAGGGTGTTGTCCTAAAAAGGTCGTAGCATTGCAACCAAAAACCACTTGAGTTTCCCTCCGACTTAAACCAAATGGTTGCTATGGCCGATCCACGAACCCCCGGGAGGTTTGCGGCGCTTCCCGGGGGTTTTTTTATTCTTTATTAAAAATCGAAAACTCCCGTTTTACGGGGGTCAGATATGATCGGCTCTGCCATAGATCAAATCCGTTCATGGTTTCAGGTGTCAGGTTTCAGTAAAAATCGAATCCTGAATCATGAGTACCAAATTGGTAGAAACTGAAGATCGACCCCGGTGAAAGATTGCCCATTTCATGAGCGACTGCGACACAGCGGGTCGAATTTGGTTGCCCGTCTGAGGAACCTATGAAACGGTAGCTTGTAGTTCATCATGCTTTATAATTTTGTACCCAAACTGATTTGCGATTTGATGAGCCATTTTCAATCGTGCTTGTTGAAATCGTTGTTCATATACTTCAAGCCCTGCATCTACATAGGCAACACCATAGCGCAGCAAACGGTAAATATGGATGGCAAGCTTGCGAGCAGTGGCAAAGACCGCTACTCCAGCACCTTTACGTCTGGATATCCTGCGATAATAACCGCCCAGGGCAGTTTCAGAGTTACGCAACGTCAGCGCCGACATTCGCAATGCGGCTCCAATACGGGTTGTGGCGGTACCCTTTGGACGTTTTCGAATGGGTTTACCACCAGAGATGGCCAGCTTCGGGCTGAG
This sequence comes from Deltaproteobacteria bacterium, assembly GCA_024644775.1. The sequence goes on along the minus strand of JAHEHB010000309.1, from coordinate 3,566 downwards.
CCGAAGGAACGATATAAAATGCCTCTCGTCTGGGGAAGTGCTTAAATGCCTTACCAATGATGAATTGCCTGCCCGAAGCCAAGCTGAACATGGGGCATTGTTGCTCCATAGCTAAAAGGGCCTTAACTGCTGCCAAAAACAATTATATTGCATATCTGGGCAAAACAAAAATACCTTTATTATTTACGAACCGGGCTCCGGCAAAGCCCGTCGGATACTTCGTTTCTTATTGTGATGAATCCAGCTCCGCTGGCGGCGGTGCTGACACCCGACACCTGAAACCTTATCACTGCTGGTAAACGTTACCATGCATATCACCCCTCCGGGGTTGACCAACGCCGGGCCCTTTGGACCCGGATCTTTACTTGGATCCCAGCTCGATTTCCTCTGCGACCTCTTTCATCCCCATGATGGTATCTGTGATGAGTTCCGTCAGATCCACCTCCAGCATCTCTGCACCCTTTTCGATGATGGCCCTGTCGACACCGGCAGCAAATCGTTTGTCTTTCCATTTCTTTTTGACTGATTTTGCTTTTAAATCCATGACACTCTTGGAGGGACGAACCAACGCCGAAGTGACCACGAGTCCTGTCAATTCATCGATGGCATAAAGTACCTTTTCGAGTTCGGTTTCCGGTTTTACATCCGTACATATTTCCCATCCATGGCTCACGACCGCCCGGACGTATTCCTCCGGCCAACCGTTTTGTTTCAGAATCTCTTCGGTTTTTTTGCAGTGTTGATCCGGAAACTGTTCGTAATCAAGATCATGGACCAGACCGATGACTCCCCATTTTTCCTCGTCTTCACCCCGTTTTCGGGCAAAATGCCGCATAACGCCCTCTACCGCCAATGCGTGCTTTATGAGGCTTTGGCTTTTGTTGTAGGTTGTAAGCAATTGCCAAGCATCTTCACGCGTCGGAATTTTTCCGCTCATTCAATTCCCTCCTAACAAAGTAAAAAATCCGGATTTATTTACGTTAATCTTCGATAAATTCGCCGTTTTCGATTGTCTTTGATTGCAGTTTTTTGGAACCGTCGAAGGCCATCCTTACCTGTATTAAATTTCTGCATCGACTGCCGATGATTTCTTTTTTTAGTGCATAGGTCACATTGCCGTCTTTGTCGAATTCTTGAAATAGATCGGTTGCCGTATTAATAAAAAGGTTGAACATCTCCCCACACTCGGTGCAGCGGGCTTTTAAGAAAAAGCCTTGCTGAGAGGGCATCGAAGGACTTCCGCCAAACAGTTTCTTTGCGAGTTTTTTCAACATAACACACCTTTTAAATGCTTCGCTTATTTGCGCTGAAAAAGAAATTCCTTCTATCGAGTTACTCTCTCGATCGGGTGGTCTTTACGTCGGTCTTAATGGATATGCTATCCATCTGAAATGAGTTTACGATTACCTGTCCTTTCTCTACATCAAAATATTTTGAGCTTCCTGTTTCCGGTTCAAATACCCATACCCCCGTGCTATCCTTTTCTTTGAAAAACTGATAATTTCCTGCAGATTCCGGCGGACTGGGCAATTTGAAACCCGTTAGCAGAAAAAAACAAATGGCGATCATCATACCCAACAGGATAAAGGTAAATTTGCTGATTAAAGTTTGGTTCATTTTTTCGCCTCCTTTCTATTTTTATAGTCTTATTATCAGAATAGCAAATTTAATCAAAATTGACGTGTAGCAGGAACGTAATCTGAAAAAGCAGGTTGAAATATTTTAAAATTTAACTATATTAGACGTTGTTTTTAACTCCGTCAATATCTGCAAGATTTGGAGAAATTAACATTTGCCTGCGGTTTCGCAGGAAGGGGGTGCGCTTAAACGATGAAATTCAAGGAAAGTGTCGTCATTGATCAACCGGTGGACACGGTATTTTCTTTTGCAACCGATCTTAGAAACAATGGCCTGTGGCAAAGTGATATCATAGTGGCGGAGCAGACTTCTGATGGGTTGTTTTGCAGTGGCGCCACTTACCGGTGTGTGAACAAATTTATGGGGCAGCGAATTGAAACAGAAGGGATCATCACGGAATTCGAACCTCAAAAGAAGTGTGGGTTTAAATTCTTATCCGGCCCGATTATCGGGGAAAGCAGTTATATCTTTGAACCGCTTTCAGAAAGTACCCGGTTTACTGCAACCGGAGATTTAAATCTTAATCTCCTGAGCATTGCCAAGTGGATCGTCAGTCATTTTGCCAAAGAGCAGATCAGAAACGATCTGAAGAGATTGAAGCAAGTACTTGAAAATGGCTATCGGAATAAGATTTTAATTGACAACCAGCATAAAGGCTTTTAAAGTTTTTTATTGAAGGCAAGATATTGGGCAATATCTCATTTGAAACGAGAGGATTTAAATTGAGGCGATTTGAGTGTGAGTTTTTTTTTAGTTTTTTAACGCCATCTGCCCAGGCTCACGCTAATACAGCGTAAAATAAACGCCCGGGTGGATGGCAAATCCCCCCGGGGTGGGAAACGATACATAAACCCCGAGGAGGTCCTCGGGTTTTTTTTTGAGAAAAACTTTCGACACGAGGGAGGAACGCTATGATTTTGGTGTTAACCAAATCCATCACACCGGAAGAAAGAAACAGATTGGATGAAGAGCTTCGGGCGGAAAACTGCATGCTTCGGGAAATCCAAGGTGTGGAAGAAACCATCATCGGGGTTGTGGGCAAGGTCAAAAGAGACATTCGCTATTTTGAAACGATTCCAGGGGTGGCCAAGGTTATCCCGATAACCAAACCGTACAAACTGGTCAGCCGTGAGTTGCACCCTGAAGACTCCATTATTCATATTGGGGATGTGGCGATCGGAGGGGATCGGCTGGTGATAATTGCAGGCCCCTGCGGTGTTGAAGATCGAAAACGAACGCTTGATATTGCCAAATCGGTACGCATGTATGGCGCGGTGTTATTTCGGGGCGGCGCGTTTAAGCCGAGAACGTCTCCCTATTCTTTCCAGGGTTTGGGTGAAGAAGGATTGAAAATTTTAGCCGAAGTCAGAGAAGAAACCGGTATGGGGGTCGTCACCGAAATGGTTTCTCCCAATCAGGTCGATTTAATAATGAAATATGTGGATGTGGTTCAAGTGGGTGCGCGCAACATGCAAAATTTTGAACTTCTTAAAAGTGTCGGGCGCCTCGGCAAACCGGTTCTGCTTAAACGCGGACTGTCCGCGACGATTGAAGAATGGCTGATGGCGGCAGAATATATCCTATCTGAAGGAAACGAGCGGGTCGTTCTGTGCGAGCGGGGCATTCGTACCTTTGAGACCTACACACGAAACACCTTGGACCTCACCGCTGTACCGGTCGTAAAGAAACTGACCCATCTTCCGGTTATTGTGGATCCCAGCCATGCCACCGGCCTTCGCGATAAGGTAAGCCCCATGGCTCGGGCAGCTATCGCGGCAGGAGCCGACGGACTCATTGTGGAAGTGCACAACGACCCTGCCAAAGCCCACTCAGACGGCCCCCAGAGTCTCTATCCGGAACAATTTGAACAACTCATGCGCGATCTTTATGTGATTGCGCCAGTAGTGGGGAAACAGTTGGACTATGCT
>JAHEHB010000035.1:6722-21212 GCA_024644775.1 Deltaproteobacteria bacterium | reverse complement strand
TGAAGCGAACTTCGCTGGTCGCAACCCGGTGATTTCAGACATTATGCGGCACCGAGTAAGAAGACAATAGGAAGGAACTCATGAATTTGATTCGAAAGACCAGGCTTCTGGCCCTGACGATAGTGCTTGCCATGGCTGCATCTCCGCTGTGCGCGCAACAAGACGCGTCGAGCAGGTCCGCGGCGGGCGAAAAAACCGTGCCGGTCACTGTCAAGAACTTCGCGCGCGCCGAGTCCGACCGGTACTTCGGCAACACGGTCAAGCTCGGCGGGTTCGGCAAGCTCTACCACTACCGGACACCGACGCCAATCGAGAAGCAGGTGGTCGTGCGCATGAACCGTGACACACTGTACTCCGGAGGCGTGTTCGACCTGGACGCCGGTCCGGTCACGATCGCGCTGCCCGACACCGGCAAGCGCTTCATGTCGTTGATGATCATCACCGAGGACCACTACGCGCCGCCGGTGCTCTACGCGCCGGTCACCTCCACGTTCGATAGGACGCAGGCGGGCACGCGCTACATCATGATCGTGATCCGCACCTTCGCCGATTTCAACGACCCGGCGGATCTCAAGGCCGCCAACGCGCTGCAGGACAGGATCGAGGCCAAGCAGGCGAGCATCGGCACGTTCGAGGTGCCGAACTGGGATCCGGTCTCGCAGAACAATATCCGCGATCACCTCGCTGCACTGGCGGCGATGAGCGGCGGGACCACGGAGCGGCGGATGGGCGCGAACAAGAACGACGTCGATCCGGTCTTCCACCTGATGGCCACGGGCACGAGCTGGGGCCTCAACCCGCCGGAAGCGGCGGTCTACAACGTCGTGTTTCCCAAGGCCAACGACGGCAAGACCGTGCACAAGCTCACGGTGAAGGACGCCCCGGTTGACGGATTCTGGTCGATCAGCGTCTACAATGCCAAGGGTTACTTCGAGAAGAACCCGCGCAACGCGTACTCGATCAACGGCGTCACCGCCAAGCCGGATCCGGACGGTTCGTACACGATCCAGTTCGGCGGCTGCACGAAGGACACGCCGAACTGCCTGTTCACGCCGCCCGGCTGGAACTATTCCGCGCGACAGTACCGTCCTCGCAAGGAAATCATCGACGGGAGCTGGGTGTTTCCGGAAGCCCGGCCGGTGAAATGAGTAAATTCAGGAGACCCATCCAATGAAATTACGCATGGCAATTTATTTTATAATCCTCGGGGCTTTCGCAGTCGCGCCGACGCTGCTTTTTGCGGCCGAGCCCGTCACCATAGACTACTTTGTCCGAGCGGAAACCGATTTCTATCTGACGAAACGACAAGCGGCGGGTTATTTTGGGAAACTGACGCACCTGCGCGAACCTGTGAACATCGATCAGCAGCCGGTTATCAGAGCCAACCGCGATACGCTGTATTCCTATGGCGTCTTTGACCTCACCTCACCCGTGACCATTACGCTGCCCGCACACGCCGAAAGGTTCCAGTCGATCCGCGTCATCAATCAGGACCACTACATCGTCTACGATACGACCAAGCCCGGCGCATATCGCCTGAACAGGAAGAACGTCGGTACGCGATATGTCCATGTCAATGTCCGCACGCTGGCGAACGCGGATGACCCTGCAGATGTAAAGGCTGCAAACGCACTGCAGGACAAGGTCACGTTCTCACAGGAATCTCCCGGATCTCTTGAAGTGCCCGACTGGAATCAGGACGACCTGGCAAAACTGCGCAAAGCCATTCTTGGCATGGGGCCTTTTGTGCCGGACAGCAGGAAAATGTTTGGTTCCAAGGCGGAAGTGGACCCGGTCAGGCACCTCATCGGAACGGCCGGCGGCTGGGGGGGAGGACCGCCTGAAGCGGTGATGTTTTTTATAGTCTACCCGGAGAAAAACGACGGAAAAACCCGATATTCCCTGACCGTCAAGGATGTCCCGGTTGATGGGTTCTGGTCCATCAGCGTTTACAATGCGGATGGTTTTTTTGAGAAAAACCCCTACGGCGGCTACTCTTTGAACAATCTCACGGCAAAGCCCAATGCGGATGGAAGCTTCACTTTGCACTTTGGTGGCAACCCACGCCAGGAGAACTATTTACACATTTCCAATGGCTGGAATTACACGGTCAGGATGTATCTTCCAAGAAAGGGGGTCATAGACGGGACCTGGAAATTCCCGGATCCTGTGGCTGAAAAGTAATCCGGGCACAGGCCTAACAAGTCAAATTCACTCGGACGTCAAAAAGCATTGCTCGTTCCTCGCGCTGCTCGTTGCCGCCGGGAATCCAGAAGATCAAGTGACCAGACACCTGCGAAAAGGAAAAGACAAATGAATACGTGGAAAACGTTTGTAGCCGCTGTGATTGCAGTATTGCTCTGTGTTGTGTCCGTCCCGGCGGCGTTTGCGGATGAAAAGGACCTGGCGAAAAAGTCCCAGAACCCGGTGGGGAACGTCATCAGCGTGCCGATCGAGTGGTTCCACTACGGCGACATGGCCAACGACAGTGATGCCGATGTCGTAATGGTCAAACCGGTCTACCCGGTCAATCTTGGGTCTTACAACCTGATCAACCGCATGATTATTCCCTATATTGGGATCGATGCCAATGTCGCCGGAGTGGATCTCGGCGAAACCCCCTCCCCTGCGACATCCGTAAAGGAATCGGGGTTTGGCAATATTCAGTACCAGGGGATGTTTTCTCCTGCGGATCCCGGCAAGATCATCTGGGGTCTGGGGCCGGCGATCGAGATACCGACCAACAGCAACGATCTGGGTTCGGACAAGTGGTCGGCAGGCCCCGCTTTAGTCGTCCTGACGATGCCGGGGAAATGGGTGCTCGGCGCCCTTGTTCAAAATATCTGGTCTTTTGCCGGGCCCAGCGATGCGTCTGACGTCAACAAGCTGACCTTTCAGTACTTTATCAACTACAACCTGGGCGATGGCTGGTACTTCCGCCTCTACTCACCAAAGAAGGCATTTCTCGATAGGGCATGGGTGCTGCCGGATATAGAGAAGGTGAAGTGATCTGAAAACATTACGTGCCGACGTAGCGGTGTGGCGTGAAAAATTTGAGGTCTCACGCTACGACGCGACGGCGCAACGAAAGAATAAACTGAACAACCATCAAAACAGGAGAAATCGAAAAATGATAATAAAAACTTTTGCTTGTCTCGTGACTCTGCTGATGGCTCTGGGCACGACAGCTCCGGCCATTCAAGCGGCGGACAAACCCAATATCCTGGTCATTATGTCCGATGATGTGGTCAACGAATGTCGGGAGGATCTGAAAAACCTTCGCAGCTGGTTATTGACGTATGTCTTATTAATATCTCTTTCAGTGTCAAAAATCTCCTCCACTATCCTGTCAAGGGCGATCTTCCTGTAAATAGGGTCTACAAGCGCATCAATTTTATTGGTAATATTATCAACAATTGTTTCGCAATAGATGAAAATCACCTTCCTGGCAACTTTCCCCTGTTCCCCTCCAGCCTTGTAACCCTGATATATCCTGTCAAATTCATGGGGAGTTAAGAAGACTTCTTTATCCTTCAGCTTTTCCTCAAGCAACTCTTCAAGAGATTTTTCTTCAGCCATTTCCCAAATTCAATCCGCGAATTCCGTATAAGAGTCAGATACCGTTATCCCGAAAGGAGGTTCCAAATGCCAATGCCAAACATTTACAAAAAAATGTACGGTCAAGACGGTAACGTGCAAATCTACAGCCCGGACGGCCAGCTTAACCACTGGATCAAGTATCTTTACAAGTCCAGGAGTAATGTCGAGAAAGCCCGTGGCACTTTCAACCAGATCGAGACCTATAACGTTCTTATAAACAGAATGGAAAACCTCTTTCATGGCGGATTTTTCAATGTCAAAAAAAGCATTCCCATGAGCAGGCTCCATGATACCAATATCCTCTTTGAATTGGATAGTGTAAAGTCTTAAGATTACACGATAATCCTGTCAATGATATTGGCGAAGGTTTATTTCTACCGGCTTCATAATCCGGCAGCAAGAAAACATGTATTGTTGGTCGTGATTGAAGAGGCAAGAAAACCTCTCAGCGCGAAAGCAGAAAGGGATTATGCCGTCCTTAACGACCCGTTCCTTCAGGAGATGATGACAAAGTGCAGGCAGACACGGATCGCCTGTGCCCTGGTCACGCATGAACCTTCATCAATCAGCAAAGGTTGCAGGTCTAACGTCTATACAACGATAGCCATGCAGCTAAGTGAAGGCGAGGAAATCGCAACAATCGCAAAATCGCAGATGCTCTCGAAAGAACAGACATCGCATTTCAGGTCGTTGGGGATAGGCAAGGCAACCTGCACGTACGCCGGGTATCCAAAGCCTTTCCTGATCGAGACGCCCGATTATGAAGAAGATTTCCCGCCTGACCCGCCAACAGATGAAGAGATTGAACAGGCGGCCATAAAATTCCATGATGAAAATATCCCTGTTCAGCCGGAACCGGAAGATGAGGCTGATTATTACGAATCTGACGAGCCGCCTCCTGAAGAGCGTTCGGCGAAACCTGCAGAAAAAAAGACTGAAGAGACGCCGGATGATTGCTTCCTGATTCTTAATCATCTCGCTGAAAACCCGTTCACCATATACAAGGATCTGAAGACAGCGATCAACAGGCATTCTGACCAGGCCAAGCCAGCGAGAGACTGGCTTGAGAAAGAGGGTTACATAATCGTCCATCGCCACACGAAGGACAATCCCAACAGGATTTTTTCAGCCCCAAAACGTCACGGAATGTTCTTCGAGTTGACTGAGAAAGGCCTTGAAAGAATGAAAGCAAAGCCGCCAAAGGGCAAGGGCAGTTTCAAGCACAGGAAATATCAGGATGATGTCGCCAAACGGGTGGAATCCAGTGGTGGCGACCCTGAGATCGAAGCTAATCTCGACGGCAAACTGGTTGATGTTTTTGACCATACTAACAAGACGGCTTACGAGATAACCTTACATTTTGAAAATCTTCTGAAAAATGTTGAACAGGATTTCCAAAAAGAAGCCTCAAAAGTCGTAATAGTGGTTGAAAGATCAACCCTGATCAAAAAGGCAAGGGAAATCCTCAAGAATCATGAGGAACTAAACAAAAACATTGAACTGAAAATCATCGCAGATTTTCTGAGAAAGGAGGAATGACATGTATTTCAACCAGGTCAAGTCCATGAGGCCGAGACTGCCGGTATTTTATATAATAGGCGCAGTCGTCTTGTTATGGGTGTTTGTGCCGCATGCCATCAATTTCATTAACAGCATTTGGGGCATTGAGCGAGGCGAATGCGTTTTCAGGATAGAGAATTTTGTCAAAGGCGCAAGCGTCGATGTAATCGAACTGTTTGAATCCTGGCTCAAGACCAAGAAAAAGCTGAAACCCGGCGGCTTGAAAGCATACCAGTCGCATTTCAGGTCATGGATCAAGCCGTTTTTCATGTCCCACCAGATTGCCCTGCACGAGATCTCGCTGGATGTCCTTCACAAGCTGAAAATGTCGGTCGAGGACAAGGGCAAGACCCCGAAAATGGTCAAGAATGTCATGGACACCATGAGAGCCTTCATGACATACGCCTGGCGCAACGGCAACATAGCGGCAGTGCCGCCCTTCCCTCTCAAGTCTGAATACGGCCTCGGCGAGAAAAATATCCCGACCATCCCGAGAGATGTCCAGTTCGAGATAATCAGGCTCATCCCGGAGATCCACAGGCCGATTTTTTACTGGCTTGCGCTGCATCCCGGCAGAAGACCCGGCGAGGCCATGGCGATATACAAGGAAGATTACAACCGGTTCAAGAACTGTTTTGTAATCAAGAGGACAATCTCAGACCGGAAGCTTGTCGAATTTCCGAAAAATTATCAATATCATGAAGCCGCCTGCCACGAATCTTTTGAGCCGTTTCTTGAGGATCTTTTGCAGACTGAAGGTCCGTTCCTTTTCGTGAACCCGTTATCAAGGCGTGAGGGTAAGAGATACACAGACAGCACGCTGAACAAATTATGGGCGAAAGCCTGCCAGGAATTCGGTGTCACCATATCCCTTTATAATGGTACTAAACATTCCACTCTTGATTATTTTTACAATGACCTGGGCGTGGCCCTGACGGATCTGATGGACCTGACCGGCCATAAGAATCTGGACTGCATCAAGCATTATGCGAGAATGAAAATCAGACGGCAGAAATCGCTTCTCGCCCTTAAGAAGGATGCGCCGCACCTGAAGCTGATCCATGGGGGCAAAGAGGGGAATATACACAAAAACTACACAAGGCAGGAAAAGGAAATTAAATATTAACTGTAATTTCAGTTAGTTGTGCGGACGCCGCATGAATTCGATTCCCATGCACCTCCGCCATTTTTATGATAAAATTACTTCAACCTTTCAGTTAATAAAGCTTTAACATAAACCCGATGATAAAACAATTCAGCGAATCAAAATCTGACCCAACGACCGCTTAACCACACCTTGACTTTACACAATGATTCTAATACAGAGGGATTGCTTTTTAAATGAAGCGGAAAACACGGATTGGGTTGTGGCAGAAAGCCTGCATTGGGAGTGAGTGTACAAAGAGGAGGAGGTAAATAAATTGGCGGTTGATATCATAATGCCCAAATGGGGTCATACGATGACTGAAGGGAAAATCACCCAGTGGCTCAAAAAAGAAGGCGACTCCATAGAAAAAGGTGAAGAACTGTTTGAAGTTGAAACGGAAAAAATAACAAATACGGTCGAGGCGACAGCAAGCGGTATCCTGTTTCAAATCATCGTGCCGGCTGGTAACACGGCTCCGGTGAGTGCAGTGGTCGCCATTTTATCAGAACCGGGAGAAACACCGGAACGTGCTGACGCACCAGAGGTTGTCCAGCCACAAACAGCCGACGCTGAATCGGTGGCAGAGCAACCTGCAGCGGTCTCAGCCGATGCTGCTTCAAAAACGTTTGTTCGGGCAACACCGGCGGCACGTCGTTTGGCAAAAGAACTGGGTATCCAACTCCAGCTGGTTAAAGGGTCTGGACCCGAAGGCAGGGTGACGGAATCCGATGTCGCCGCACATAAAGAAGAAAAACCGCCGGTGTCAAGAGTAACCCCTCTTGCAGCCGAGATGGCACGGCAGGCGGGTATCGATGTATCCGCCCTTACCGGAACCGGAGACGGCGGGAAAATCATCGCAGAAGATGTCGAAAGGATGCTTGCGCAAAAAGCGGTGCCGGAACTCGTGCGCTCCATCCCGTTTACCGGAATGCGCAAATCCATTGCCGATAACATGCATGCCAGTCTTGTAAATACAGCACAGTTGACCGCCTTTACGGAAGTGGATGTTACGGAGACGGTTCAGTTCAGGGAACGGGTCCGAATGGAGTATAAGGATGATGAAACGGTTAACGTTTCTTTAAATGACATTTTCATTCTGGCCACATCCAGGGCGCTGAAGCGATTCCCCATCATGAATTCCACTCTCCTGGAAGAAGAGATTATCGTTCATGACTCAGTGCACATGGGGATTGCCGTTGCACTAGCCGACGGTCTGATCGTCCCGGTACTGAAAGATGCAGATAAAAAGGGGCTTCTGCAAATTGCCAAAGATTCCAGAGAATTGATCCGTAAAGCGCGGAAAGGATCCGCATCGATAGATGATGTTTCCGGTGGAACATTTACGGTCACGAATCTGAGTATGTTCTCTGTTGACGGAATTACGCCCATACTGCGGCCTCCTGAAACCGGTATCTTAGGGTTTTGCCGGGTAAAGCAGAAACCGGCGGTTTACAATGACGAAATTGCCATCCGATCCGTGATGACAATCTGTTTAACCTTTGATCATCGCGTGGTGGATGGCGCACCCGCCAGCGAGTTTCTGCAAACCGTAGCAAGATATTTGGAAGCACCGACGCTCATCCTGACATAGAATTTGGATAGGATTTATTTAGGACCATGTCATTTAGATACGCAATTGCTCTTTCGATTTCATAAGAAAGGAAAAATATGGTTGATGTCGTAATTATTGGGGGGGGGCCCGGTGGATATGCTGCGGCCATTCGGGCATCTCAACTGGGGGGAAAAGTGGTATTGGTTGAGGCCGATAAAATCGGCGGCACCTGCGTCAATCGGGGGTGCATTCCCAGCAAGATATGGTTGCATGCAGCGGACCTTCTCGATGGAATTCGCAACGCGGACACGTTTGGTATCGACGTGTCTTTAAATGGAATAAATATCGGCGCCGTAATCGAACGAATCACCGGCGTGACCGGCGATATACGGATGGGGATGGAAGGGCTTCTGGGTTACAATCAGATAAAGACCGTCAACGGTAGAGCCGTATTGAAAAATCCCAAAACCATTGACGTGGAGGGCGCTATCATTGAAACCCGAAATATCATCATCGCCACCGGAAGCCACCTGGATATGCCAAACATTTCAGGCCTTGAAGATGTCGCCACCACCTCCAACCATATACTGGAGATGAAAGAAATTCCCGAGTCGGTGCTCATTTGGGGTTCCGGGCCTATTGAAGTGGAAATGGCGACTTTTTTAAATCGCTTTGGCTCCACCGTCACCATTGCCATGGAAGACACCCGGGTTCTTCCGCGAGAGGATCGAGATTCCAGCCAACGCGTTGGACAGGCGTTGCGATCCGAGGGCATCGATATATTACCGCGTTCTCATTTATCATCTGTGAAACCGTCGAAAAAAGGCTGCACATGCCAGTTGTCCGGCGCGAAAGATCACACGCTGGAAGTTGAAAAAATACTGGTGGGGACTCGTAAAGCCAATACGGCGTATATGGGGTTTGAACAAGTCGGAATTCAAATGGAAGAAAACGGTAGCATCCAGGTAGACGACCACCTCCAAACCTCGGTGAATGGTATCTATGCCATCGGAGATGCAACGGGTGGATGGATGCTCAGCCACGCCGCTTCTGCCATGGGTATCATTGCGGCTGAAAATGCCATGGGAAAAACAAGCAGATTCCGTTTTGATTCAGTGCCGCGCGGAATATGGACATCTCCTGAGGTCGGTGCCGTGGGCCTCACAGAAGAGGAAGCCGAAAAACAGGGTTTTGATATTGAGATTGGCGATTTTCCATACACGATCAATGGCCTTGCCATGGCCCAGGATCATCTTACCGGAGCGGTTAAAATCGTTTCAGATGCGAAATATGGAAAAATTCTTGGCGTTCATGTGGTGGGTAAACGAGCCACAGAGTTGGTGGGGGAAGCCGTTATCGCCATGGAGCTCGAAGCCACGGTACGGGAGTTTGCAAAAAGCATTCGGGTGCATCCCACATTCTCAGAGACCTTAGTAGAGGCGTCCCGAGATGCCGCAAACTGGGCCTTGTATCTTCAAAATCGATAAAATGAAAACATAAGGAGAATAACTGTCATGACAATCCCTAAAAAAACGATGATCGAAATGTACACGACCATGCTGAAGATTCGATTGTTCGAAACAAAAGTTTCCGAACTATTCGCAGCCAATAAAATTCCGGGGGTAGTCCATCTTTATATTGGAGAAGAAGCGGTGGCCGCGGGGGTTGGTGCGACGCTCGAAAAAAAAGATTACATTACCAGCACGCACCGTGGCCATGGTCATCTTCTTTGCAAAGGCGGTGAAATCAATTTAATGCTCGCCGAGCTTTTCGGGAAAAAAACCGGTTACTGCAAAGGAAAAGGCGGTTCCATGCACATCGCCGATATCGATTTAGGAATTTTGGGTGCAAACGGTATTGTCGGCGGAGGACCGCCGTTGGCCACGGGTGCGGGACTCGCTGCCATGTACAGGGGAACCGATGCGGTGGCGGTGTGTTTCTTTGGCGACGGGGCATCTAACCAAGGTACCACCCACGAAGCAATGAACCTGGCAGCCTGTTGGAAACTTCCCGTGATCTTTGTCAATGAAAATAACATGTATGGATTGTCTTCCTGCACCCTGGATACCATGTGTGTGGCCGATGTGGCCGACAGAGCCGCTGCATACGGAATACCGGGAGTCGTGATCGATGGAAACGACGTCGTTGCCGTATTTGAAGCAGCTTCTGAAGCGGTTAAACGGGCCAGAAAAGGTCAAGGCCCCACGCTGCTGGAGTGCAAGACCTATCGCCATCGCGGTCATACGGAAGGAGACCCGGGAACGGCGTACCGGAGCAAGGAGGAGATCGAAGAATGGAAACAGAAAGATCCCATTCCGAGATTTGAAAAAAAATTGCTTCAAATGAAGGTACTCACCCGAAAAAAAATGGAGGATATTCAACGTTCCATCAATAAGGAATTGGATGAAGGACTTCAGTTTGCGGATGAAAGCCCCTACCCCGATGCCACTGACGTTACGACCGATGTATACGTCGATAATTGAGGGATTATAGAAACGAATTGGCGCTATTTTAAATTGATAGAATACCTTAACTTTAGTCACTTTAGTACACTTATTCACTAAGGAGAAAATATCACATGCCTGAGATGAGATTTTTGGAGGCACTGAGAGATGCCCTCCGACTGGAAATGGAACGAGATCCGAACGTTTACATCATTGGAGAAGACGTTGGTGCATATGGGAATGTTTTTGGCGTAACCAAAGGACTGATCGATCAGTTTGGTATGGAACGTGTTCGCGACACGCCCATCACGGAAAGCGCAATTGTAGGGACCGCTGTCGGATCGGCAGCCTGCGGTCTGAGGCCGGTGGCTGAATTGATGTATGTCGATTTTATCGGTGTCGCGTTGGATCAACTCTATAACCAGGCAGCCAAAATGAGATACATGTTCGGCGGTAAGATAACGATACCGATGGTCCTCAGAAGCGCCTGTGGAGCGGGAAGAGGCAGTGCGGCGCAACACTCACAATCATTGGAATCATGGTTTATGCATGTACCTGGGCTCAAGGTCGTCATGCCCAGTACCCCGGCGGATGCAAAAGGGTTGCTCATCTCTTCGATCCGCGACGACAATCCGGTCGTGTTTCTCGAACACAAACTGCTCTACACAATGAAAGGAGACGTCCCCGAAGGGGAATACACCATTCCTCTTGGACAGGCGGATGTGAAGCGCATCGGCAAAGACGTGACCGTCGTTGCCACATCACGCATGGTTCATTTTGCTTTAAACGCCGCTGAAAAATTGTCCGAAGAAGGGATCAGTGTTGAGCTGGTGGATCCTCGTACCCTGTCTCCCCTGGACGAAGATACCATACTGGAATCTGTAAAAAAGACCCATCGTTTGGTTATCGTGCATGAAGAAGTAAAGTTTGCAGGATCCGGAGCTGAAATTGCCGCAATGGTAGCAGAAAAAGCCATCGACTATCTGGACGGGCCGATTCTTCGAGTTGCAGCGCCGTTTAGTCCTGTACCCTTCGCTCCGTCACTCGAAAACGAATTTATCCCCAGCGAAGAAAAAATCATCGACGCCGTGAAAACGGTGATGCGCGGTTAATTGAAGGAAACCCTATGTCATTGGTAGGCATCATTGCCAATCCGGCCTCTGGAAAGGATATAAGGCGGCTGGTGGCCTATGGCAGCACGTTCGATAATGAAGAAAAAGTTCGTATCGTTCGCCGGGTGCTCCTCGGCTTGTCGGCCGTTGGTGTCAGCCGGATCTGCTATATGCCGGACACCTATGGAATCGTAGATCGGGCGCTGTCACAGATTGATATGCCCATACCGGTTTACCCAATACCGTTAAAAATTGAAGGCAACCAGCAAGACTCCATACGAGCGGCGAGCATCATCGCCGAACAACATGCGGATTGTATCGTTACTTTAGGAGGGGATGGTACCAATCGTGCGGTAGTAAAAGGAACCGCTTCAGTTCCCATTTTACCGATTTCCACCGGAACCAATAATGTTTTCCCCGCCATGATCGAAGGAACCCTCGCCGGGATTGCCGCCGCTTTGGTCGCTAAAAAACAAGTGCCATTGCAGGAGGCGGCCTATCATTCCACACTGCTGGAAGTCGTTTTGGATGGGAAACCCGTAGACCTTGCGTTGGTGGATGCAGCCGTCTATGATGATGTGTTTGTCGGTTCACGGGCGATCTGGGAAACAGAAAAGGTTCGGCAGCTTTTTTTAAATCGTGCGGAACCCAGTAGTATCGGACTGTCATCCATTGGCGGTTTCGTACATCCCGTTTCAGCGCAATCTCCTCAATGTTTGTACTTGGAACTGGGTAAAAATGGCCAGACAATAACCGCCCCGGTGGCTCCCGGATTGATTCAACCCGTATCCATAAAGAAAAAGACGGTCATGCAGGTTGGAGAAGAGATAGATATATGTCACATACCGTCTGTGCTGGCATTGGATGGCGAGCGGGAACTCGAAATCTACAAGGGACACCACGCGGCCATTCGCCTTAACAATGACGGTTTCAGTGTAATCGATGTCGGCAAAACAATGACGGCCGCCGTAGAACGACAATTATTTACTGATGAGCCAATTTCAGAACGCCCCAGTTTGCCCAGACGCTGATGTAAGACTCGTCAGTAAAGATCCGGAGCCAGAAGGCCCGGCTTTGGTTCACCCCAGAGGGGTGATATACATGGTAACCTTTACCAGCAGTGATAAGGTTTCAGGTGACGGGTGTCAGGTGTCAGCAACCGAATTCGACCCGCTGTGCCGAAGTCGCTCATGAAATGGACAATCTTTTACCGAGGTCGGTCTTCAGTTTCTATCAAATTGGTGCTCATGATTCAGGATTCGGTATTTACTGAAACCTGACACCCGACACCTGAAACCATGAACAGATTTGATCTATGGCAGAGCCTATCATCTCTGATCTGGCCTTGAAGACCAGGTTTTCGATTTTTTAATAAATAATTTAGCATAATATCGGAAGGAGGATAAAATGAATGTTATTCTAATCGTGCTCGACAGCTTAAGGCTCGATCATGTGGGTTGTTATGGGAATACGTGGATTCAAACACCGAACCTCGATGCCTTCGCGAAAGAGGGGGTATTGTTTGAACGGGCCGCTCCGGAAAGTCTGCCAACGATACAGTCAAGACGCGGGATACTCACGGGAAATCGACTCTTTCCATTCAGAGACTGGAAAGCCCATTTGGGAGACAACGTTGTCTCTCCGGGCTGGGCGCCGCTTCGGGAAGAAGACATATCGATTGCTGAAATCCTGCAAGACGCAGGATATACCACCGCGTTCATCACGGATGTCTATCATATGTTCAAGCCGTCAATGAATTTTCACCGGGGATTTGATGAGTGGCGATTCATCCGGGGCCAGGAGTACGACCGGTATCGCATCGCCCCACCTCCCAAAAACATAAATGTCGATCATCATGTTAGTCCGAAACTGAAAGGAACCTATGCGTATGCAAAGGTGGTGCAGTATCTCTCCAACACCAGCTACCGGAAAGGAGAAGAGGACTATTTTGCACCGATGGTATTCAGGGAAGGCACCCGATGGCTTGAAGAAAACCGGGAACATGTCGAAAATTTTTTTCTCTGGATCGATTGTTTTGATCCCCATGAACCATGGGATCCACCGCAGAAATATCGCGATCTTTACAATCCCGGATATAAGGGGAGAGAATGTATTGTCGGGAAAGCCGGCGATCCTCTTGAATACATGACAGAAGAGGAATTGAAGCATACCCGGGCGCTTTACGCCGGAGAAGTCACCATGGTAGACGAATGGTTCGGTAAATTCATCGACAAGGTTAAAAAACTCGGCCTCTTTGACGAATCGATGATTATCGTCGTGTCTGATCACGGCCACCCCCTGGGGGAACACGGCATCATCCACAAAATCGCCAACGCCATGTTTCCCACATTGCTGGATATCCCACTGTTGATTCATCACCCAAATGGAATCGGAAACGGTAAAAAAATAAAAGAATTTGTCTATCAGCACGATCTGTTCACCACCATACTGAATTTTACCGGCGTGGAAGCGCCCGAAAAAGTAGATGGAGAAGATCTATGGCCATTGGTGACCGGTACAGGCGGACCCAAAAGAGAATACGTCACCTGCGGAATGGAAAAATATGTTTGGGTCAAAGACGATCATTACGTGTATATATCCGAGACAGATGGCGCGAACCCCAGGCTCTTTGATCTGAGTTCCGATCCGGGCAACTACACGGACATTGCCGCAGACAATCCGAAAATAGTCAAAGAAATGTATGAAAAGGCCATAGAAAGCGGTGGCGGCTCCTTACCGGTGTTCGACTACTTAC
The DNA here is from genome assembly GCA_024644775.1 of Deltaproteobacteria bacterium. The sequence continues at coordinate 7,042 of JAHEHB010000035.1, read as the reverse complement.
CCAGCTACATGGCAGGCGCAACGTTTTCAACCGGAATGACACGCAGAAAAGAGAAAAAAGCATAGGAGAAAACTAAATCAAATGGGTTTGAAAAAAGTCGACTACCAGGGCTTTTTTGCAGTGGAGGCGCTTCCCATGACCGGCGCCCGAGGCGGGCTCGAATATATTCGGATGTTGGAGCGACTGTGGAAAGATGTAAATCAGAAACAGGCCCCTTGAAAAATAAACAGGGGCCTGTTTATCTTTACTGGACAGACAGTTTATTACTTTAGTAAAACACTATCCGAAAAAGTCTTCAGTTCGCCTTTTGCGATTTTAGA
>JAHEHB010000035.1:0-6712 GCA_024644775.1 Deltaproteobacteria bacterium | reverse complement strand
TGGAGCGAATGTGGGAAGAAGTAAATCAGAAACAGGCCCCTTGAAAAGCAAACAGGGGCCTGTTTATATTTGTTGTTTAATTGGATAGACGGTTTATTACTTTAGCAAAAGATCGTCCGAAAAAGTCTTCATTTCGCCTTTTGCGATTTTAGACGCCTCTAAAACGATCTGTTCGCCTCGTTTGGCGTCCCCTCTACCGATGGTTTTATAAAACTTCGGCCAGTTCTTTTTCGCCAGCTCAGCAAATTCCTCCTCATTGGCCGGGTCGTTAAACTTCATGCCCGGTTTGGCTTTAAGGGCCAGTAGCTGACGAGGCTGTTGGATATTTTCCATCCACCATCTCAGATAATCGGTTACGGCTGCACCGGCTTTGGTGATGATCTCCTGATGCTCTTTGGACAGTTTCTGATAGAAGGGTTCGGCGATCAAAACGCAGTGCTGTAACAGATTATAATGCATTTGGGTGATGTACTTACACGGCTCGTACATCTTGTTTGAAACGATGTCGTCAATGGGATTTCCACCCCCGTGAACGACACCCTGGGTCAATGCATTGAACAGCTCGTGCCACGCCATGGGTTGAGGGCTCACACCCCATGCTTCGTAATTCCCAACGAGGATGTCATCTTTGGGTACCCGCCACACAAGCCCCTTCATGTCTGCTGGATGGTTGATGGGTTGTTTGGAATTAAAAAAAGCCCGAAACCCCATGGCCTCCCATCCGATCAGGCGAACATTCGCTTCCTTAATGGTCCAGTTCTGCGCGTGTTTCCATGCCGCATCATGGATCCGGTAGGCTTCATCCAGACTGCTCACCACATAAGGCAAATTAAAAAAACCTAAAGAGCGTACTCTGGGCGTTAAATTGTTGATGGCAACCCACTGCATTTCCAGGGTCCCCAGCTGCAGTGCCTGGGTCATCTGCTGTTCGCCGCCCAATTGAGCCTTACCATAAATCTCTATTTGGATGTCGCCCTGGGACCACAGTTCCACAACTTCCTTGAACTTATCCGCAAATTCATCGGCCGGGTTGGGTTTTGACATACCGGCATGACCGAATTTTATCACAACCGGCGCCGCCCACACAGATTGGACCGCAATTCCAAAAACAATGAACACACCAACGAAAAACAATGTCGATAACCGTTTCATTTTTACCTCCCAATTCGATATTGTGTATAATTTTATGGAACTAACAAAAGTGAAGAAATCGTAAAAAGATGATTTCATCAATAATAAACCGCTTCTTCTAACACCTCCTTTCTTGGTATACGCTTCTCATATTCTACTATATCAGCCACAAAGACACTAAGACACCAAGATAATAATGTATTTTTTTATTTCCTTAGCGATGGATTCTTCATGGAATCTTTTTTATGACGTTTTAAAACACATATCATTTCTTTGCGTCTTTGTGCCTTAGTGGCTGAACGGTTGCCTCACATCTTTCCCATCCCCAGGAAATGGGGAAGCCAAATGGAAATCTGTGGAAAATACGCAATGGCCAGCAGACAGATCACAATGGCAATAATATGGGGAATCACGTGCAGGCTGAGGCGTTCCAATGGAACATCGGCCAATTGCATGGCCACAAAAAGGTTGACCCCCAACGGGGGTGTCAAAAACGCAATCTCATTGGTCACCACAAAGATAATACCAAAATGAATCGGATCCATGCCGATTTTTGTGACCACCGGCAGAAGCACCGGCGTGAGAATCATGATGGTAGAAAGCGTCTCCATGAACATCCCCAGAATAAACAGAAAGGCAATGATGATCAATGTGACCACAAACCAATCCTGGCTGATGGTGGAGAGAATATTGGTCAGCATCAAGGGAACGCGATACATGGTCATGAGTTTGCCGAAAACCAGAGAGGTGCCTATGAGCATGGCCAACGGCCCGAAGGTTTCCGCTGTTACTTTTAGGCATCCATAAAAAAGATTCAAGGTGAGTTGCCGGTAAACGATGCCGCCCACCAGCAGCGCATATACAACGGCGATGATAGAAGCTTCTACCGGCGTGAAAATGCCTCCATATATTCCCCCAAGGATCACAAAGGGGGCAGCAAGGGCAAATTTCGAACGCCACATCGTCTTGAAAAAATTTCCCAGTTCAAACTTTTCTGCAGTGCCTCCAAAGTTGAACCTGCGCGCGATATAGTAAGCCACAAAGCAATGTGCAAATCCAATGAGGAATCCCGGGAAAAAGCCGGCAATGAATAGGCCCGATATGGAAACATTGGCAATGACACCGTAAATGATCATCGGATTACTGGGTGGGATCAGGATTCCCAGCGTTCCGCCTGAAGACGAAACCGCACCGGCATAGTCTGCCCCGTATCCACGTCGTTTCATGGCCGGGATCATCAGAGAGCCTACGGCCGCTACGGTCCCCGGGCCGGAGCCGCTGACCGCGGAGAAAAACATGCAGGACAAGATTGTTGCCACTCCCAAGCCTCCCTTCATTCTGCCGACCACTTTTTGAACCACAACGATAATATCTTCGGTTAAACCCGTCTTTTCCATGATCGTTCCCGCCAGAATAAAGCATGGAATGGCCAGAAGCGGAAACTGATCCATCCCTTCATAGATTGTCTGCGGGATGATGGCCAAGGGGACATTTGTCTGCAAGAGCGCCAAAAGGGAAACCACACCGAGAGATATAAACACGGGAATGCCTAAAATCAGACAAATGGGAAGACCGATGAGCAGAATTTCAACGGGAGACACGCGCTTTCCTCCTAATAATTGTATCCGACTTCTTTGCCGGTAAACTGTTTATAGTAGCCGATGATAATACGAACGGTCATCAGCATGAAGCTGATGGGAATCACCAAAAACATATACGCCATGTTCAGATTCAAAGAGGGGCTAAAGTAAATAAATTTGAAAGCGTTTTTCACCATTACAATACTATGATAGGCGACCACCACATTGAAGATTACCCAGATAAGATCAGCCATCACGATAACATAGAGTCGCATCTTTTTGGGTAGCAGCAAGATCGGTGCGGTCACCCGGATATGGCTCCGATGACGAGCCGCCAAACTGGAGGCCAAAAACATCATCCACAGAAAAGCGAACCGGGACAACTCCTCTGCCCAAGTGATGGAGCCTTGGAGGACATATCTCGTAAAGACCTGCGCAAATAAAACAGAAACCATTATCACCATGGCAACAGCGCTCACATAATCTTCAAAGTTGTCCCAAATGTTTTTGACCAGCGCCATTGCTTTCATCGATTCATATCCTCACTCAAATGATTCTCAATCATTCGATTAATTTGTTTAAGATGCTGAAACATCGGACGGTAAACTGCGTGATACAGGGACTCATAGCGTGCCGCCTTATCGGCATCCGGCTCAATGACCGATGTTTTGTAATGAATTTGCTGAAAAGCGTTCTCTATATCCCTATAGAGGCCGCAGCCGATGCCTGCTAAGATGGCGGCACCAAGACCGGTGTTCTCTTTTGTTTCATACACGATCATTGGCCGATTCAGAACATGTGCCTTGATTTGAATCCAGGAAGGATTTTGACTGCCGCCTCCAAAACATCTCATATCAGGAAAGCTTGTCTTAAGCAATTCTTCAAGCCGATCAAGGATGATGCGGTATTCCATTGAAAGCCCTTCATAAATCGCCCGGGCCATATGTCCCCTGCCATGGGTTTCACGAAGACCTAAAAAGCCCCCCCTGGCAAACGGCATCTGATGGGGAACGATGCTGCCTCTCAAGTGAGGAATAAAAATCACACCGTCACTACCAACCGAAACGACCTCAATTTCATCGTTCATCTTTTGATAGCGATCTTCTGATCGTTCGGTGATCTCTTCAAAAAAATTCTCTGCAAACCACTGAACCGATCTGCCGGCACTCTGAATACCTCCCATGGCGTAGTAGGTTTCCGGAACAAAAAATCTCCCGCAACCAACCCCTAAATCGAACATCCCTCGATCGATGTTGCAAGGATCGATGAGTGTCAAGACGGAATCCACCGTACCCGAGGAGTTGATGAAAATACCGTTTTCTTTGAGTCCGGTAGACAACGCACCGCAGGGGTGATCGTGGCCCCCCAGTACAACTCGAACAGACCGCTTTAACCCCAATTTCTTGGAAATATCGGGTAGAAGGTCTCCCATCGGTTCTCCAGTTTCCCGAATCGGCGGAAACAGGTTCGGATCGATATCCATCCAAGAACAGATTTTTTTCGACCAGCTTCCATCATAGATATCAAAGGCCATGGAACGGCACGCCTGACTCGGATCCGTGCATAATTCTCCCGACAGCCGATAGGCCAAGTAATTGCACACAAAAACCCATTGACGGGTCTGTTTATGGATTTTTGGCAGATGTTGCTTTTCCCAGATGATTTTACAAACACTCGGGACATGGGAAAGCTGCATACCGGCAATTTTATATATTTCATAGGGATCGTACCGTTTGGCAATCTCTTCGGCAATCCCCATGGTTCTTCTGTCAAACCAGGCAATGGCAGGGGCAAGCGGTTTCCCATGACCGTCAAGCGCGACACCGGTTTCAGCCATACTCGCAAAAGAAAGCGCTTTAATGGCATCCTTGTGTGGAAACCCGTCTAATAGTGCAGCAAGGATTGTCAGCACGCGTTCAAACAGTTCTTCCGGATAGTATTCAGCAAATCCCTTAGCGGTATAATGAGTGGGGGTCGGCACCGTCGCTTGTCGAACGATTTTTCCATCTGCACCGTATAGAAGCGCTTTAAAATTCGTAGTACCGAAATCCAATCCAATTAAATACATCGTAAAATCCGATCGAAAAATTTGTAAATTAAAATAGTCAAAATGTGAGATACCACTTGGATGTGGTGGAGGACAAGATTGAATTTCATAATTCATTAAAAAAAAAAGGGATTTTACTAAAAATCGAAAACTCCCGTTTTTCGGGTGTTAGAGATGATCTGCTATGCCATAGATCAAATCTGTTCATGGTTTCAGGTGTCGGGTTAAGGCAGCATTCATGCGGGAATCGGTGGACCTCACAGTAAAAAAGCCGCTGAGTTGGCCGGGTACAATTTTGTCGGCTACCCCTATTATATTGCAGACCTCATTGGTGCGAAGCATCCCTTTATGATGCTGGTGGCCGACGAATTAAGAGTCGCCAACACAACCCTCCATGTCTCGCTCAGAGAGGCTTGCGAAATGATCCGCAAGGAACTGGTTTTGGACGTGATCCAGGCGGTGGGTCTTTTTGGAATTACAAATTCAATCTGACATCTTAACTGAAATGTTTTTCAGGTGGCGTCGCCGTACACCTACCTATGAAGTAGATAAATCGAGTTCGATTTTTGAGTTAAAAGGTTAACATAATCTTACACGAGTCCTGAGCTGTATTCGTCATGATCTCGTAGCCTCGATCCACCGCCGGATAAGGGATTCGATGCGTAACAAAAATGTTTTCGATCTGCTCTCCCTTTTCTGTTAAAATCTCAATTGCTTTCGGTATCATATTACTGTTTCGCGTCCCCAGCAGGTGGAGGTGCTTTCGGACTTGGATATAGGGTGCGTACGTAACCTTATCGAAAATCAGCCCGACAATAACGATACGTGCACATACGGAAGCTGCTTCCAGCATGGGATTAAAATTGGCCTGGGCCGCTGCACATTCCATGATAACATTAGCGCCCTCTTGATTCGTAAACGCCATGATTGCTTTGACCATGTCCTCTTTTTGAACATTCACCACCGCATCGGCTCCCAGAGTGTTGGCCCGTTCCAGGCAGGAATCCAGAACATCCGTCACGATGGCCCGGTGGCCGTTTGCTTTTACAGCCACTAGGCAGGACAGCCCAATGGGTCCTGCTCCGAGAATGGCCACCGTGTCACCTGGAATCAATCGGGCGGTTTTGGCGGATTCGAGCCCAATACTCAGGGGTTCGGCCAGGGCGGCTCTCGAAAAGGGCATGTCTTTCGGTACGGGATATACTTTCTGCTGAGGAAGCTTTATATACTCCTGTTGACCGCCGTCGACATGAATTCCCCGGAATTGAAGATTGACGCAGTTGTGGGGATAGTCGATCCGGCAGCTGTAGCAGGTACCACATTCCACCACCGGTTCGATAACAACCCGATCACCCGGCTTCCGCTCTTTTACATTGGAACCGACCGCCGCCACTTCACCCGCCATTTCATGACCCAAAACTCTTGGGAAGTTGACAACCGGAATGTGGCCTTCAAACGCATGAAGATCACTTCCACAAATACCGGCAGCCTGAATACGAACCACGACCTCTTCGTCTTCCGGTTTGGGAACCGCTCGTTCCTCAATTTCAAACGCCAAGGGTTTCGGTACTACAAATGCTTTCATATCAGTCTCCTTCTGAACAGATGGCAGAAGCATGGCTATAAGGCTGGAAAGCTTGGAAGCTAGAATGCTCCTGGCCTCCCAGCATCCTTACCTTCCAGCTTCCCGGCCCTCCAGCCTCCCCGCTTCCTGGCCTTCCAGCCATAAGGGGATTGCAAAACTCCGGATAATCTTATGCGATTTTTTGTGACGCTGTGTACAATTAAAACTTTTTGAGCACGAGTGCATTGTCGTCTTTCACCTTCTTTTCGGCATCCTTCACCGCTTTTTCCAGTAAATCGACCCACTCTTTCCCATATTTGTCAATATACCATTTTTTCGCGACATCGGCACCTTTTACAAATTCTGCTTTCTCAGAAGGCGTCGGAACAT
>JAHEHB010000629.1 GCA_024644775.1 Deltaproteobacteria bacterium | reverse complement strand
TACTCATCCGTGGTCCGCATATCGTCGCCGGTTACTGGAAGAACCCTGCGGCAACGGCGGAAACCATTCGCGATGGCTGGTTGCACACCGGTGATATTGCCAGGCGTGACGGGGATGGCTGTTATTCGATTCTCGGTCGTTCCAAGGAGATGTTTATCTCCGGTGGAGAGAATATTTATCCCGCTGAAATCGAATCCGCCCTGATGGCCAGTCCATTTGTTCTCGAGGCTGCGGTTGTTGGTGTGCCGCATGATACCTGGGGTGAGGTAGGCAGGGCATTTCTCGTTGTCGCAGATGATTATTCTGAAGGCGAACTGCGGGCATTTCTCCTGGAGCGGCTTGCAAAATACAAACTGCCACGATCTTTCGTGGTTCTGGACGCACTGCCATTGACAGCGATCGGTAAAATCGACAAAAAACTGCTTACGATAAAAGAGACGCCTGTATGAAAGTTGCCACTATTCCCGGTATTACCGAGGAGACCATCACCACCAGGCGTTTAACCACGCGTGTCCTTTTTGCCGGACCGGAGGATGGCATACCGGTGTTGTTCATACATGGAAATTTTTCTTCCGCGACCTGGTGGGAGGAGACAATGGTCAAATTGCCACCGCAATTCCGGGCCATTGCTCCCGATCAGCGTGGATTTGGCGAGGCTGACCCCGACGTCAAGGTTAATGCCACCCGGGGCCTACGTGATTTTGTCGATGATGCGCTTGCCCTGATGGATCATCTTGGTTACGGAAAATTTCACCTGGCAGGTAATTCACTTGGCGGGCTGGTCGCATGGTGGATGATGGCCGATGCGCCCGACCGGCTGCTCTCGGTTACATTACCGGGTCCCGGTTCGCCTTACGGATTTGGTGGAACGAGGGATGCAAATGGCACACCCACCAATGATGACTTCGCCGGCTCCGGCGGTGGTCTGCTTAACCCGGTACTAATACAGGGACTGCTCGACGGTGACTATACAGCCGACAACCCGTTTAGCCCCCGCACGGTGCTGCGATTGCTGGTCTGGGGTGAATCATGCATACCGGATCGTGAGGACGACCTCCTAGAAGCCATGTTCCGGGTGCACATCAGTGACAGGGATTTACCGGGTGATAAAGAGCCATCTGAAAACTGGCCTTACGTCAAACCCGGCAAATGGGGCGCAACCAATGCCATGTCTCCGAAGTATGCCGGCGACCTGGTTGATCGCATCCTCGCGGCCCAAAACAAGGTGAAAGTGTTATGGATATACGGTGCCGATGATGTGGCAGTATCCAATAGCGCCGCTTCAGACCCGGGCACCTGGGGCCCGACAGACCGGCTCCCCGGCTTCCCGGGTTCAGACGTATACCCGCCTCAACCCATGATGGAGCAGATCAGAACCCTGCTCGAGGGCTACGCTGCACAAGGCGGAAGTTATCAAGAAGTCGCCATCGAAGGATCGGGACATGTTCCCTTCATTACGCATCAGGAAGAGTTTAACCGGGTGTTTCACGCGTTTTTGACATAGACGGCTTATGTTTGAGAAAGACCGCCTGAGAGATTAAATCTGCATCCCAAAAGAGTCGATTAGCCCCATACTCTGTAGGAAACAAGCCCGTCATAGCAGTAAAAAACACCTGCTATGAATTGCTTTTCATCGTTAAACATTCGGTATAGAGTTGAAATATAGGCAAAAAACCTTTCAACAAACGAAAAGAAGTAAGCATATACAATGAAAAAGCTTGATATGTCTAAATTTCCATCTATTTGACGTTATGCGAACACAATCAAGCCTTGAGCGAAAAAAATGGAAACCGTGAAAAAAATTGAGCTTTCAGACGAGTCCGTTTACCCAGACGAGACAGTTCTAAGAGGGGTACTTGGAAGATCGTACCAGGCATACTGTGCATTACTGGAACTCTTTGATCGACACCAGATGCTGTACGAATGGAGATATTACCGAGATGGTAAGTCTTGGCTTTGTAAAGTCCAGAAGAAGAAGCGAACGATAGTTTGGATGTCTGCCTGGAAAGGTTTAATAAAGGCAGCCATTTACATCCCGGTAAGACACATGGACGGTGTTTATGAGCTTCCCC
>JAHEHB010000308.1 GCA_024644775.1 Deltaproteobacteria bacterium | reverse complement strand
AAAGATCCGCGCTGCCACATTTACTCGATACGGAGCGGTTGCCGTGTTTTGCTACCGTGACGCCGCAGCCTGCCACCACAAAGGCCGTGGTGGTCGATATGTTAAATGTATGTGCACCATCTCCTCCGGTACCACAGGTATCCACCACTGTACCCGCAGTCGATTGAATGCGTTTTGCTTTTCTACGCATGGCCTTCGCCGCTCCGGCCAACTCTTGGAATGTCTCTCCCTTTGTCGCCAATGCAGCCATCAGTGCACCAATCTGAGCGTCCGTCATATTTCCCGAAAAAATATCCGTTATCACTTCAGACATTTCTGCTTCACTTAAGTTGTTTCCCTGAACGATTTTGTTTAGATTTTCCCGAAACATTCTTTTCTCCTCTTAACAACACCAATTTTCAGTGATGTGAATAAAATTTCTCAAAATCCGTTTTCCCACCGGCGTCATAATCGATTCCGGATGAAACTGAATTCCCTCTGTGGGGTGCTCTCGGTGCCGAACCCCCATAATCTCACCATCATCTGCCTCCGCGGTGACATGGAGGCAAGCGGGTATGGTTTTCCTTGAAACCGTAAGGGAATGATACCGCATGGCCTGAAATGGGCTCCGAATTCCTTTGTATATGAATTTCCCGTCGGCAGTTACCTGAGATGTTTTTCCATGCATCAGTCGTTTGGCCGATACGATGTCTCCTCCAAAGGACGCGGCAATCGCTTGATGCCCCAAACAGACGCCGAGAATGGGAATTTTTCCTGAAAGTTGTTTTAAAAGCGATAGGCTTATACCGGCGGACTCCGGTCGTCCTGGACCGGGAGAAATCACGATTCCGGAAGGTCGAAGTTCTTTTATTTCGTCGGTCGACACTTTATCGTTTCGAAACACCTCAACCGGTTTTCCGAATTCTCTAAGATATTGAACCAAATTGTATGTAAATGAATCATAATTATCGATCATGACAATCATAATTGCTCTCCTTTATTGGCCATTTTGCACCAACTCCAATGCTTTCTGTATGGCCATCGCTTTATTCTGCGTTTCAATACGTTCGCGTTCCGGATCGGAGTCGGCCACAATCCCCGCACCCGCACGGACGATCATTTGATTGTTTTGGATGCAGGCGGTGCGGATGGTAATGGCCATATCCATATTCCCGTGGAATGAAACATAGCCCACAGCACCTCCATAGGGGCCTCTGGGTTCTTTTTCCAGCTCTGCAATTATTTCCATGGCTCTTACCTTGGGAGCACCTGTTAAGGTCCCGGCAGGAAAGGTTGCGCGCAGCAGATCCCAGGCATCGTATTCCGGTTTCATATCGCAGTTAATATTAGATACCAGATGCATTACATGGGAATACCTTTCAACGATCAACAGATCTGTTACCTGAACAGTGCCTGTTTGTGCGATACGGCCCAAATCGTTTCTGCCTAAATCGACTAACATGAGATGTTCTGCACGTTCCTTCTCATCTTTCAGAAGCTCATCGGCAAGCAATCGATCCTCCTGTTCGGTTTTCCCTCTCGGTCGAGTGCCGGCGATGGGGCGAAGCGTTGCAATCCTATTTTCAAGTCGTACCATGCTCTCCGGGGAGGAACCAACCAGTGCCAATTCATCTAAATGAAGAAAAAACAGATACGGCGATGGGTTAATATATCGCTGTGCCCGATAAAGGGTCCAAAGATCTGGCGGCGGTGAACAGACAAAACGCTGAGAGATAACTGTTTGAATAACATCCCCCGCATGGATATATTCTTTTATTTTTTTTACAAAAGACTGATAAATGTCATCTTCCCAAAGCGGCTCCAATTTCATCGATTGTTGATTTGTGACTGCATTTTCATCGGATAATTCCGATTTTACTTTCTGCAATAGAAGGGTATTCCGATCCATAACCTCCTGGTAGACATCGGCTGCATCCTGTTTGCCATGCAGAAATGCAATAACAACAGATAAAAGGGTGTGTTGTATGTTATCGAAAATGAGGATTTCATCGGGCATAATGAAATGGGCCAACGGCGCATTTTTTGGTAATTTGTTTGGAATGGATTCAAAAAACGATACCGCCTCATGCGTCAAATATCCAACCAGACCTCCCCAGAATCGTGGTAGCCCTGATAGTTGTGGAGGCTTATATTGATCCATAAACTTTCGTAGAACGGAAAAGGGATCTCCGTTATGTGAGATTTTTTTTGTAGATCCATTTTCCAGAATTTCTATAACATCGGAAAATATGCGAACATGGCTTCGTGCGGATGCACCCAAAAAACTATAGCGTCCCCAACGTTCTCCTCCCTCGACACTCTCGAACAGAAACGCAGGGCCTCGGTTGTGGTTAATTTTTTTCAGCAACGACACCGGTGTTTCGGTATCCGCCAGCGTCTCGATACAAACCGGAACGACATTATATTGCCCTGCCAGTTTGCAAAATGTTTCTTTATCTGGAAATTGGCGAATCAGCATAAGATCATCCTTTCCAACAATAAAAGGGCCGTGGTGTTTCCCACGACCCTTTTTCCATAAAAAAGACCGTGGCGTCTGGTTTGCCCACGGTCTCTGCGTTTAACGAATCATTATGCGGATGACGTTCCGTTGGCAAACCCATCGCTGTGGATCTGCCACCACCACCATTTGTTGAAGCGATTGATTCGATTTCGAATACGCATAATTTTCTATCCGTCCTTTTTTTTTACAATATATTTATTTATTTAAATGTCAAGATTTTTTTGGGTTACGGATCCGTTACGATTCTATCTTGACTTCATAGCCCGATAAAGTCATCATCAAAAAGATGACACAATATACCAAATCCAAAGGAGACACTCGTATTAAATGATCGCGGAAATCCTTTCCACAGGTGATGAAATAAGAACAGGAGCGATTGTAGATACCAATTCAGCCTATATTGCTCAAACGCTCGAAGCGTCCGGACTGAAAGTCTTTCGCCACACCTGTGTCGGCGACGATATGGAAACATTGGTTTCTATTTTGGGGGAAATGAGTAACCGATGCGATATTGCCATCGCAACCGGGGGACTGGGTCCGACCCACGATGATCTTTCGGCAGCAGCGGCTGCAAAGGCTGCCGGTGTCGAATTGATTCTCCATAAGCAAGCACTTTTATCTGTCGAAAATTTTTTTAAGGCAAGAAACCGTCCCATGCCACCGTCGAACCGTAAACAGGCGATGCTTCCAAAAGGCGCGGAATGTCTCTTAAATCCAATGGGGACAGCACCCGGTTTTGCCCTAAAAATAAACCGGTGTATTTTATTTTTTCTGCCGGGTGTTCCGGTGGAGATGCGAAGATTTATGGCAGAAGAGATCGTGCCTAGAATAGCGATACTGCAAGGCAAGAACAGATCGATTTCATTGACAAATACAATATCGGTGTTTGGTATAACAGAGGCAGAAACCGGTGAACGGGTGGCAGATTTACCAAACGAGTTTCCGAATATAAAGGTGGGGTTGCGTGCCGAGTTTCCGGTCATACAGGTGAAGCTCTATGCAAGAGGGGCTGATGAGGAGGCCATCCGGCGTGAACTGGAACGGGCTTCCGATTGGGCCGTGAACACGCTTGGGGAAAAGGTCTTTTCAAAAAACGGAAACACCATGGAAGAAGAAGTCGGGAACCTGTTTCGGCAAAGAAATGCCACGATAGCGCTTGCTGAAAGTTGCACGGGCGGCTTGATTTCTGACTGGATAACGAATGTTCCGGGCAGCTCCGATTATTTGCTTTTTTCAGGGGTGACTTACTCGAATGATGCAAAGATAAAGATACTCGGCGTTTCAGAACAAACCATTTCAAAATACGGTGCGGTACATGAAGAAACCGCAAAAGAAATGGCTGAGGGGGTTCACAGAATCTCCGGAGCCACCTATGGGCTCTCCACAAGCGGTATTGCAGGGCCGGATGGCGGCACACCGGAAAAACCGGTTGGGACGGTATGCATCGGTCTTGCGACACCCGACAGTTCCGAAGGCAAACGATATCAATTCCACTACCAAGAGCGGTTGAGAAATAAAACCATCTTCGCAATGGCTGCGCTTGAGCTGCTACGACGGGAAATGCTAAGTTCGTGACACGCGGGCATGATTCTATGACAGATTCTTTTAAGCTTCGTGCCGGATGGCTGATCGACGGTAGCGGTGGCCCCGTTCAAAAAGAGGTCATCGTTAAAGTAGACCGGGGAAAAATTGTTTCCATTCGAAATTCAATTAACGAAGATGCCGGATTACCAAATATTCAAAACTTAAACCATTGCACCGTCCTACCGGGGCTAATTGACAGCCATGCCCATCTGTTTATGTCCGGGACTGCAGAGCGCACCATTCGTGAAAACCAGCTGGATGCATCCTTTGAAGAAATTAAACCGGTAATTGCAGGACATATCGCCGAACATTTTAAACATGGCGTGCTCGCAATTCGAGACGGCGGCGATCGAAAAGCGCACACGCTGCGGTATAAGCGTGCTTACCTCGATGGTGACAAAACGTCCATTCGCGTGAATGTCTCCGGAAAAGCCTGGCATTACCCCAACCGCTATGGACGTCTGATCGGACGGACACCACCTGAAAACGGAACACTGGCAGATGCCATTATAAAAGAAACAGATAGGGTCGATCAGGTAAAGATCGTTAATTCCGGTTTAAACAGCTTAATTTGTTTTGGGAAACAAACCAAACCACAGTTCACTTTAAACGAACTTTCCAATGCAGTCAATGCAGCAAACCGTCGATGTCTTCCAGTAATGGTACATGCCAATGGTAGAACGCCGGTAGAGATTGCCATTAACGCTGGGGTTCGCTCAATAGAACATGGATTCTTTATGGGAAAAGAAAACTTAAAGAAGATGGCGGATCGTCGGGTATTTTGGGTACCCACCGCATTTACCATGAAGGCGTATGCAGCAAACCTGAACGCAACCCGTATACATACGGATGTCCCTCAAAGAAACCTGGATCATCAACTTGAGCAGATTGCCGTTGCAAAGGCGCTTGGAGTACTCATTGCCCTTGGAACCGATGCGGGAAGCTTGGGCGTTCACCATGGCAGGGGGGTTATTGAAGAATTAAATCTTTTGATAGAAGCTGGATTTTCGATACAGGAAGCCGTCCGGTGTGGGACACTAAACGGGGCAACATTGCTGGGTCTAAACGACAGCGGACGATTAACCCGGAATGCAACTGCAACATTTATCGCGGTGAAAGGGGCTCCCTCTGAATTACCCGAGAGCCTGAGCCGCATTGAACGAATCTATCTAAACGGTCGTTTTTTCGATGCTGATTTTTCAAGACCTTCATGCCCCGATTAAGGGAAAACACTCAATTGGAAGCTGTCAGCAGTCAGCGATCAGGCAATAAATTCCGATTAAATGACGTGGCCCAGGGTCTTTAGTGTGTTACCCTTGACAGAAAAAACGGCAAAATGTATAAAGGATATAAATTCTTTCTATTGGTCGACCATTGAATCCAACGGCATTGCTACAGAAAAAACCACGTTTTCTTCTCGCTATATTGATCATTCAAATATCCCTCGTATTCGGGTCTTATCTTCCAATCTGCAAAGCAACTCAATCAAACAGCGGAGCGCTTCGACCGATTCAAAGTGACGGCCTGTTATTTCAAGATGACATGAACTATGAGCTGCTGTCATTGGCCATTCAGCGAAATCTGTCATACCTGAAACGACTCGATCCCCAAAAAGTGTTTTATTATGGGCCTCATCAAATTCCTTGCCGTCAGATTTTCGACACCCAAACATCATTTCTAAAAATAATATCCAAAAAGCAGAATAAAGACCGGTTTAACAGAGAAATCCGCAAACGATTTCGCGTCTATCGTGTGTCCGGACGTCCCTCGAATAAAAAAGTTCTTTTTACGGGTTATTATGAACCGATTTGTGATGCGAGGTTACAACCGGACAATACATACAAATATCCAATCTACCGAAGACCGGATGATCTGATTGAAGTCGATCGGTCACATTTTGGCAAAACGGATGATCGCAAAGGTGTTTTTGCACGAATTCAGAATCATCAAATTCTACCCTACTATACGCGATATGAGATCGAAATTGAGAAAGTGCTCGAGGGGAAAAAACTGGAAATTGCCTGGCTCAAGGATCCAATGGATGCCTATCTTCTCCATATCCAAGGGGCCGGCCGGTTAAAGCTGCCTGACGAACAAACGATTCTCGTAAGCTATGACGCCTCAAACGGCCGACGTTACCGAAGTTATGGGAGGTATCTTCTTGACGGGGGATTCCTGACGCGTTCTGAACTGTCTATTCAGAGGGTTCGACAATATTTAAATTCCCATCCCGAAGTTCTCAAGAAGGTGCATGAACATAATGATTCATACATTTTTTTTAGGCAGGTACAGGAAGGATCATTGGGAAACATCGAGGTCCCGCTAACAAAGGGAAGATCACTTGCCTTGGATGCCGAACTCTTTCCAAAGGGTGCTTTGGCATTTATGAGATCAAAAAAGCCAACAATTAATCGTCAGGGTAAAATTACGGGCTGGTCTGAATTCTCAAGATTTGTGCTGAACCAGGATACCGGCTCCGCCATCAAGGGGCCGGGCCGGGCCGATCTGTTCTGGGGAACCGGTCAAAAGGCTGAAACTGCCGCATGGCATTTCAAGCAAGAAGGTGATCTTTATATGCTTATCAAAAAGCCTTGAACTGAGCAGTT
>JAHEHB010000307.1 GCA_024644775.1 Deltaproteobacteria bacterium | reverse complement strand
ATGGATGGCAATTACATCTTTTAAAGGACAAAAGGAGATTTATACCATACCACCGACCTGGGTTCCTTCCGAACCGACCTTGAGAAACTATATTGAATCGCTTCGAGACCGACCGTTCGGTCGCTATATCTTTAACAGTCTATACGTGGCGCTTTCGGTGGTTGGGTTATCCGTTGCATGCGGGGTTCTTGGCGGTTATGGTCTTGCACGGTTTAGTTTCAGGGGGAGCAAGGCTGTCTTTGGAACGATTCTTTCCAGCCGGCTCATTCCACCCATAGCACTCGTTGTGCCGTTTAATATGATCATGATTAATTTTGAGTTGATTGATAGACTGGAATCGCTGATTGTTACCTACACATTTTTCATCCTTCCGTTTATTGTTTGGATCATGAAAGGCTTTTTTGAGGGGATTCCGAAGGATCTTTACGATTCCGCCAAGGTTGACGGCGCTTCCAAATTTAAAACCTTCTTTTTTATTCTGCTACCCATCACTCGACCCGGAATTTTTGCAGGCGCCATTCTCGCCTTCCTTTTTTCTTGGAACGAGTTTCTCTTCGCATTAACGCTGACACGGAAAAATGCGATGACCGTACCCATCGGCATCGTACGCTATTTTGATGAGTATATCGATTGGGGATTGATCGCCGGAAGTACGATCATCGCCATCATTCCCGCTGTTATTTTTATCTTGTTCTTCCAGCGGTACATCGTAGGCGGAATAACTGCTGGAGCTGTCAAGTACTGAGCATTTTTGACCGGCACTACGGATAATCTATAGTAAAAGAGAATGGGGGAAGGATGACAAACCATTTATCCGATCCCCTATTCTCTTTAGATTCTTACTGGTTCATTAGAATACCGAACAAGAAATGCCGAATTTCGAAGTTTTTCTATCACTTCTGCGATTCTAAATTCCTTGTTCGATATTCAATATTGATGGTTTCGCAAAAGGTCGAAAAACACGTTTCTATGTCATTCCGGCGAAAGCCGGAATCCAGTAAATTCAATGACTTCTGGATGCCGGTCAAAGATCCCGTTCTTAGCGGGGATCAAGTCCGGCATGACGCTTATAGGACTTTTTACGAGTTTATCAATATTCAAAATTTCAATTTTTCTTTGCACCGAGTTGAGCTGCTAATAAAATCGCTTTATACAAGTTGGTATGATCCGCTATGTTTTTACCTGCGATATCAAAGGCTGTACCATGACCCGTCGACGTGCGAACAAGCGGTATACCTGCCAGCAGCGTTACGGCATTCCCAAAGCCCAACAACTTGACCGCCATTAATCCCTGATCATGAAATAGAGCCAGAACCAGATCAAATTCCCCTTGGTTGGCGCGATGAAATACGGTATCAGCTGGCAGCGGCCCAACAACGTTGATCCCCTTGTTTTTGCATTCCTCAACGGCCGGAATAATTTCATCAATTTCCTGCCTACCAAATAAACCCCCTTCTCCGGCGTGTGGATTCAGTCCGGAGACAGCAATTGTTGGATCCGGCACGTCAATAAACTTGAGCAGCTCCCATGCCAGCTCCACCATGGTCATGACCCGCTCTTTTTTTACTCGTGCAATGGCTTCAGTCAGTGCCATGTGTGTGGTAAGCAGCATAATCCGCAAATCACCAAGGATGAGTGCCATGCCATGTCTTTTTGCATTGCACAATTCAGCAAGGATTTGTGTTTGTCCTTCGTAGTTGTGTCCGGCTTCTCGCATGGACTCTTTGTTTAATGGCGCAGACACCATAGCTGCCAAACGACCGTCTAAACACATGCGGCCCGCCTCCTTGGTGTAATGAACCGCCGCATCCCCATTTTTTGCGTTCACAACCCCTATCTCATAGGTTGTGGGATCGACATTTTGGTAATCGATCACGTTAATCAAACCCGGCCGGGCATCCGGTGTTTCCTGGGTGTTGATGGGTCGTACTTCAAATTGAGTTTGTGTCAGTTCGACTGCAGTCTGAATGACGCGTGCATCGCCTAACACGACCGGATTACATCGCTCGTACAATTGGGGATTGACCAGACTTTTAACCGTAATCTCCGGACCGATCCCCGCCGCATCTCCCATGGTAATTCCGACACGTGGCAGTTTATTGGGCATAAAGCTTTCCTCCTTGGATTATTCTATATCTGGTTATCCACTTCGGTTCAGTGAAAAAGTGTGACCAATTACTGTTTTGCTTTGATTGCGATCCTGGTGCGTGGTTTCAGGTGTCGGCTAGGATTTACTCGTCTCGTCTGAGAGACCTGGTAAAATCCCAAATCTCAAGCACCAAATTCTTTACCCTGTTAAATATGCCTGCTCATGACCTGACCCTATCGTTTAAAGAGATTACATTTAAGACCTGCACAGCAAATCACCACAAGACGATTTAACAGGGCAGGTAAATATCAAATTCCAATATTCAACACGCGGCGCAAGCGCCTGCGCTGCGCGTGACCAAACAGGTACGGCAGTGCCATTTTGCAATTTGCGTGGCTCAATCCCAACCCCCCTCGTCCAGTAGCAGAAAACAGAGGGCAGAGGGCAGAAGACAGCACCCGGCCACTTCCCTGTAGAGCTGACCCTTACCCACACTTGACACAGTGGGTGTTTTGGACGTGATTGTAACTACTTGAAAACATTTAATAGCGAATCCTCCAAAGGCGGACAAGTATCGAATAATGAACCACAGAATTATGAAGTGTTTACTTCGACATTCGATATTCCTTGTTCTACATTCTGCGGTTTTAAAGAATTTATTTCAAAACAGATGTTTACAAGTACCCCATGTATCAAGTGTGTCCAGAGTACAGCCACGCCGGAGGGTTTGAGGCCTCATAGCCTCCCAGCTTTATAGCTTCTTTGCCCGTCTCCCAGGCGGGGGGGCAAGAGATTTTATTGTGTCCACAACTCTAACCAATGCATCCGGTTCTCCTAACGATCCCCCTTTGTTACAGATTGCCATACCGTTAAAGTCAGGGACCTGGGCCAATATCGTCCCGGAGGCGATGCGTTCGCGCAGTTGAATATGCTTTACGCCGATTCGTTGACACACGGTATATGCTGTCGTCCCTCCTGTTAAGATTAATCCGGACAGTTTCGTTTTTTCACAAATATGGTGAATAGTTGTGGCGATCGATGCTTCGACAAGATCGGGATCAAGGGTTGTGTTTTCCGGTGATGTCAAAAAACTCAAATTAGAATTATTGAGTTGATACAACAAATTAACTGTGGTGTCTTCAGCTATTGGTTCAATTTTATTAATGTCGGTTTTCGCGTCCAGTTTGATAGTTACCGGTTCGACATCATATGTTTTGGATAAGACATTCAACTGCTCCCGGCTTTTAGGATGGAGTGTTCCACACACGACGATCACCGGCCCATCGGGAATATCCTCCCATTTCCCCTTTTTAGAAATCGCCATACAGTGTTTCGCAACCGCATGCCCGATCGCTTGTCCCCCCACAAACATTATTCGTTCTGAAAACTTTAGAAATAGATCAACAACCCGATTCAGATCTCCCTGGACTTCCCCATCGGTAACGATCACCTCGACACCCGACGCGATCAACTGTGTAAAACGGTTATCTTTTTTTTTGCTTCTGATGGTATCCATGTCTAACACGCCGATTTGGCTTTTGTTTCCGATGGCAGCAACTTTGGATACGTCTGACTCCGTCACGGGATGTCTCGGGTCTTTTTTGTAGAAAGATTCGGATATCGGTCGTCCATCCAGGTATTGGATGCCGTTTCGGGTCACCCGCCCGAATTCAGGAATGGCAGGCGCCACGCAGCATATCTTGATATTCAACTCGTCCATGACCGCTGCGATTTCATGTCCGAAATTACCGCGAAATGCGCTATCTGTTTTTTTCAATAGTATTCGTTTTTCGCCTTTTCCGGCAATGCTGGACGCCCTTCGAACTTTTTCGTAGGCATCATTTGCCGGTAAATCACGGCTTTCTGTGTTCCATACGACAAGTCCTTCTCCCGATTCTGTCTCCATTTTATGTGCATCAGAATCGACAACAACCGTCACTTGACCGAGAGAATCCATAAATTCGATGCCGGTATCACAAGCCCCGGCAAGATCGTCCGCAATCATGGAGATTTCAGTCGGAAATATACGGCGCCCCGTTACATAATTATTTACGATGGATGACATGATCAATGCATTCCTGTGGGTAATCCCGCATATAGCGGTATTACGTTCTCCCGCTAAAAGTCCGGGATTTTCGACTTGACCTTGAACAAAATTGAAACGTTTTGAAAAAGGCTCCCTTTAATGCAGGATTTTTATATCAGAAATAAACCAAAACGCAACAGAACGTTTGATTTGAAATTGTGTAAACGTTACGATACTTAATCGAAATCATGAAAGACATAGCAGGTTCTTTCAAAAGTGCCTTAAGGAAGTGCCGACACGCTATCATTTGAACACTAAACAGACGGGGTGATTATGTCGGAAGAGAACGAAAAGGAAGATTCCCTAAAATTGCTGGGGGTGTGCGGTTTATACTGTGGTGCATGTTATCATTACCGCGCGTCTTTTTCGGACGGTCGGCATCTGCTAAAAACGGCCGCCTGCCAGGGGAGAAAAATCGAGGGGTTTACCTGCAAAGGGTGTCGATCCGATAAACTCTATCCCACATGACTTTCTGCCAGTACGGCCAATGCGTGCATGTCCGATTTTACATTCTCGTATAACCTTCGATATATTTTATAGTAATCCTGATATCTATTATGATTATTTATATTGACCGGTACTTTTTGAATATCCTTTTGACTACGTTTTGTGACGAAAGATGCGATGTCCTCAACAAATCCTGTACCTTTGGCAGCGAGATAGGCAGATCCGATTTCCGAGCCGATCGGTATGTTCGGGATCTTTTGATCATATCCAATCACATCACTGACGATCTGAACCCATAAATGGCAATTTGTCCCTCCTCCACAGGCGATTATTTTGGATACTTCAAAACCATAATAGTCAAAGACTTCAAAGTGATGCTGAATACTGTAAGCGGCGCCCTCCAACAACGCCCGATATAGGTGGGTGCGTTTATGATACGTCGTGAGCCCCAGAATAACCCCTTTCGCCGATGGGTCATTGATGGGCGACCTTTCGCCGCTGAAATAGGGAAGAACGATCAATCCATCGGAGCCTGGGGGAATTTTTTCGGCCTGACTACTGAGAAAGGCGTACGCATTAATCTGGGTTCTCGCCTGCATGATTCTTTCCATGTCGCCGAAGTTGTCTCTAAACCATTTTGTCAAGGCGCCCATGGTCGCAGTCCCGCCAAGTGCAAGATAGCAATTGTCTATAATTGGATGAGGTAAAACAAAAATCTCTTTCATTGAAGGAGCCGTGTCTGTCGTTATCGATATGATACCGGTGGTACCGTAAATCAGGGTCACCTCTCCATGGCTGAATCCTCCAGCGCTTATCAATTCCGTGAATGCGTCACCGGTGCCAACGACAACCGGGGTCCCTCGCGTCAATCCGGTTTCGGCGGATGCGCTTTCCGTAACGGTGCCGGCGATGTCACAGCAGTGTTTCAATTCGGGAAGCAAATCCAAAGGAAAACCGAGTATGCCACAAATTTCTTTATTCCATTGTCTCGTTCCGAAATCATAAAGGGGTCCGAACAGTGAGGCTTGGGTATAATCGAGTAGAAAGTTATCAGTTAGCCTGAAAGTAATATAATTGGAGGCAGTAAATATTCGTTTGGTTTTCGAATAACTTTCCGGCTCATTCTTTTTATACCAAAGCATTTTGGGAGGAACATGATTGGTGCCGAGTGGCATCTTTGCGACTTCAAGGATTTTTTTTTCTCCCAGCTGTTTCGTTATTTCGATGATTTCTTTTTGGCAACGGGTGTCTATACCGTAAAGAATCGCATTTCTTAAAGGATTACCCTCTTTATCGACAGGCAACATACAGGGGGTGATGGTACTGACACCGATGCCGATAATCTCACTTGATGAAATGGAGCCTTTTTCGAGCAGCCGGCACACGATTTTTTTAAAACCTTCCCACCAGGTCTTTTCGGCATCATGTTCAAACCAGTTCTGTCTCGGTTGGATGTAATTATGTTCAATGTAGGCTTTTACTGTGGCATTTAATGACTCATCCAACAATACGCCTTTGATCCCCTGCGTTCCGATGTCTACACCCAATAAGTAACCCATCTTTTCGATATCCTTGAATCCGTCAGAGGCGAACAAGGGTGTTATTCCCCGTGCCTTTCGTGGCGTTTAGATAATTTCCGCTTGATACCCCATGGCTTGCTGCAAGGTAGTTGATTCTTACAGATTTTAAAACCAGGATCTTTCTTTACTGCCAACAGACGATTTCTTATCGCTTATCCCGAAGACGTTTCTCGGCATAATTCTTGTGAAACCGGTTTGGCTGAACATAGTAATCTTCATTTGAATAGTGGCAAGTTTAGGATCGCTCAATTTCCAGACTCCCGGACACGTATTTACCACACCAGGTGATATAAGGCAGCTAAAAAAAAATGTGAATATGAACATGAAAAGAGGGTTGATCGGAAACCGGTGGGTGGCGATGATACCAATCGGCTATTTTTATTGGTATTTACTTTTTCAAAATCTATGACGGATATGACGGACCGGTTCGAGGTTTAAGGAGGCTTTTATCCTCGACAGATGAAGATTCCATTACCCGGGGACTTACGCCTCCAGACAGGAATCCACCTA
>JAHEHB010000306.1 GCA_024644775.1 Deltaproteobacteria bacterium | reverse complement strand
GTTTCCCATTGTTTAAATACTCCAAAAGTTTCAGTTACCTACGGTCCGAAAAATATTTTTTGGGTAGCCATTTCGGCAAGTCTGAAAAAGGGTTGGGGGAAAAAAAACAATAAAATCGATCCAATTGCCGTAAGAACAGGGGGAACCAGACACCAGGGGGGTGCTTCTTTCACCCGTTGATCCGGAGGGGATATTTCGAAGTTGCTATCATCGGGGCCGCTAAAATAGGCCCGATAAACGATTGGCAAAAAGTACGCGGCATTGAGCAGAGAACTGAATAATAGTACAACCAGCATCAACCATCGATTCGCCTCAAGAGTGCCGAGCACCAAGTACCACTTGCTGATAAACCCGCCGCAGGGTGGTAGTCCGATAACACTCAACGAGCCGATAAAAAAACAGGCAAACGTCACCGGCATTTTTCTACCAAGCCCCGCCATCTCACTGATATTTCGCAGCCCGGTAGCGACGAATATGGAACCGGCACAAAAAAAGAGCGTAATTTTTCCAAACGCATGCATGGCAATATGCATCATTGCGCCGGTTAACCCCTTGGGAGAAAGCAGTGCGGCGCCCAAAACGATATAGGAGAGTTGACCGATCGTTGAAAAAGCGAGTCGAAGTTTTAAACCATCTTGATTCAGCGCAATTAGCGACGCAGCAATTATCGTGAACGAAGCAATCAGACACATCATCGTATCCAGGTGAAGTGTTGATAGAAACTCCGTACCAAATACGCCTGTAATTACACGCAAAATGCAGAATGCACCAACCTTTACGACGGCAACCGCATGCAACAGTGCACTAACCGGTGTCGGTGCGACCATGGCAGCGGGCAGCCATGCGTGAAACGGCATAACGGCGGCTTTTGCAAATCCAAACATAAAAAGCAGAAGAAGAAAAGCCATCAAAGCCGGGGAGCCGGTTCCTGATGCAAAACCCTGATGCGAAAATTCAAGGGTGCCGGTCTTCACATAGAGATACAGCATCGCAGGTAGTACAAACCCGATGGAGCATCCCACAATATACAAGAGGTACTTTCGGCCTGAGCTTCGAGCTTCCGAATCCTGATGGTGAGCAACCAATGGATAGGTAGCAAAAGAGAGCATTTCATAAAAAAGATAGATTGTTAGAAGATTTGAAGAAAAGGCGACGCCCATGGTTGCAGACAAGGATAACGCAAAATAACAAAAGTACCGGGTTTGGCTGTGCTCGGCTAATCCTCTCATGTAACCGATGGAATAGGCGGAAGTGATGATCCACAAAAATGAAGACACCAACGCAAACATAAGACCAAATGAATCCACACGAAACTTTATGGGAACTCCGGGCAGTACGTTTGCGACGACAAATTCAATAGGAATGCCATGAAGGATCGTTGGAACCATTGAGGCAACAATTAAAAATTTGGCAATCGCCGCCGCAAACGTCCAGCCTTCACGCATGTTGGGTCCTTTGCTTAAAATCAGAAACGGCGTTACGAGCATCGAAACCAAAACAACGACAAGCGGTTTTATGGATGTTATTATTTCCATGGTGTCTATGCGATCCCTTTCGGAATGGCGAACTGGATAATCATTGTTACGATATCACCGGTATACAACCCGACAACAACAAGTCCGGCTGCAACGAGAAGCAACGAAACCAGCATCCCCACGGGTGCTTCATTCCGAGATATTGCTTTCGCCTCGCCATGGGCGTGGTGATGGTCGGCGATGGGCTCAAAAAAACCGATTTCAATCACCCGGAAAAACAAAACAACGTTTACCAGACTACTAAACAACAGGGCGGCCACAAAAACATATTGCCCGGCCGCAATACCTCCGGAAATCAGGTACCATTTACTGAAAAAGCCGCAGGTCGGTGGAACGCCAATAATGGATAAAGCAGCAACCGAAAAGGCTGCCATCGAAAAGGGCATTTTTCGAAAAAGGCCTTGCAGGCTATGAAAAGAATCACCCTTTATTTTATAAATGAAATTTCCAGCAGCCAGAAACACACAGAGCGTCATGGCAGAATCGTTGATAATGTGAAGAATGGCACCGGTAATACCGGCACGGTTGGCAAGCCACAACCCTCCCACCATATACCCAACTTCAGCGATCAGCACATAGGTTAAAAACCGTTTTAAACGCCTTTCGGATAGCGCAAGGATTGAGGCCACAACAATACCGGTGGCAGCAAGCCACACAAACATTGTGTTGACAGTGGGGCTGGCAAAAGTGAATGCCGGCGTAAATACAAATAAAGTGATGCGGATCATAACATAGATCATCACCTTGGTGGTTAGCGGTGCGATAAGACTGATGGCACTCGATGGAGAATAGGTATAGGCATTCGGCAGCCAGGCGTGAAACGGAAAGAGCGCCATTTTAATGAAAAGGCCGGTCATACAGATGATAAATGCGATTAAAACCACTTTGGAAGTGTACAGCTTTGGGAGAATGCCTGCGATATCGGTCATATTCAGTGAACCGGTAACCAAATACAGATAACCGATGCCCAGCAGATAAAAGCTGGCACCGATGGTGCCCATAAATACATAATGTAAACTGGCTAACGGCGCATGCTCGTTTCCCATGCCGATCAGCGCATATCCGGTTAAAGCGGCGATTTCAAGTAGCACATAGAGATTAAATGCGTCACCCGTAACGACGATACCGGCAAGGCCGATAACAAAAAGAAGATACAATGCATAGAAGGGACCTATCCGATCGGGAAACTCATGAGCGGCAAGCTCCCGCGTGGCAATCAAATTGATGAAGGCAACCGTAAATACCACCACAAGTACGATGCTGTTTAAATGGTCGATCTCATAAACAATTCCCCAAGGCGGCTGCCATCCCCCGAGCTTATACTGCACCGAATGGTGAACCAATACCAACAATAACAACTTGACAGATACAAACAGTGCCGCAGCAAGGGAGACGAGCGCTATCGGGAAACACAAATCCTTTCGAAACCATCCGATCCCGGCAATGGCAAATGCTGCAAGCAACGGAATAACAATGATAAGTGCGGGAAAATGCTCGCTCATTTTTTTCTTATCTGAGAATAAATTTCATCTTCTTCCAGTGTATTGTATTGATGGTAAACCTTCAATGCCAGGGCCAATGCCACACCGAGTGTCGCAACTGCGACGACAATGGCTGTGAGCATTAACACATGCGGCAGCGGATTGATAAAATCAGCTGCACGGACGGTATGAGACGCTCCGTTATGTCCGTGCATGATGATCGGAAGCGTGGCCCCTTTTTTTGCACCAATAGAAATGTAAAAAAGGATAATGGCGGTTTGAAGAATATTCATTCCGATAATTTTCTTGACCAAGTTGTTCTTTGTGATCAGGGCATAAAGACCGATCATCATAAGACTGACATAGATCCAATAGTTGTATTTCGACACCAGGAAAGAAATAAAATCAGCCATATTTATAAACCTTCATCGTTTCTTCCAACGGAGGAAAGTACATAGTATATCCAAATCATGGTGGCCATGACAGCGAGCCCCACACCGATTTCAACAATTAAGATACCATGGGAACGCGCGGTAACCGGATCGACGCCCAACAGACCGGCAAGTGCGCTGTAGTCCAAGAAATTTGCGCCAAGAATTAGACACAATGCACCGGTACCCGCATAGATAAAAATTCCGGCCGTGGAAAACAACGCGCCGATCTTTTCGCTCATCCGTTTCATGGTGGACCGAAGATCGTGGGATACGGCATAAAGGATCATAGAGGCGCCCAAGATTACCCCTCCCTGAAATCCACCACCAGGGCTGTGGTGGCCATGGGCAATGACATAGAGGGCAAATATCTGGATAAAAGGGATCACTAGCCGACACGTGGTTGTGATAATAAGATCATAAGGTGTCCACAGATTATCGATTCTTTGAAAATCTCCGGATTCATCGGGGAGAATACCCCCTTTTTCAATACGAAGCGTTAACCCGGTCGGCAGGTGTCGATAGTGTCGAACTTCCGTACTCTTTTGCTGAAAAACCCTTAGAAGGAAAAAGCAGGCGATTCCGGCTGAAAAAATCACGGTTGTTTCAAACATGGTATCAAAACCACGATAATCGGCAAGCACAGCGGTTACAATGTTGGGGACAGAGGTATCTTCCATGGAATGTTCGATGTAGTATGGGGATACATGTGAGCTGGCCGGGGATTCCGGATCGCTCCAGGCAGGAAAATCAAAGGTTCCAACAATCAGCAATCCTCCGCATAACAGCACGATAATAAGGCCGAAACGTTTCAATCTTTGCTCCTCCGGGTCGTCCGAAAAACGGCAACAACAAAAAAAACGGTACTAACCCCTGCACCGACAGAGGCCTCCGTAAAAGCCACATCGACGGCTCCCATAATCGCCCACAAAAGGCACATCATGAAACTGTATGCCCCGAATAGAATGGCGGCGCCCAACAAATCTTTCACAGAAATAGCGCCAATTCCGCAGATGACCACAAGTATCATGATCACAAATTCAATGGGCCAGATCACAGAATTTCTCCTTTGTGCTCTTTTACCCAGGGTCCCAGTCCTGCTCTAAATCCCGCATCCATGATGGCATGGGTGGCCGTAGGACTGGTTATAAATACAAACACGATGATCAGGACAATCTTTAGACAGGTAAGCAATGATGCCAGGGAAAAATCATGAAGCGTGTATAAAGCCATTGCAGCCATGAACATCAGCACGCCCATGGTATCCAGTTTGCCTGCCGCATGCAGCCGCGTGTAAAAGTCCGGAAATCGGATAATTCCCACCGTTCCTCCGGTGAAAAACACCAACCCCCCAGCCAAAATAATAACAACAAAAAAATCTATCAATGTATGATGACCTCCAAATGTTAAAAATGGATAATCAAACAATTGAGACACGAACTATGTGGGCGGTGTCTCATCATAAAGCCCCTTGCGTTTCTGAAAGTATCGAGAAGCTGCAAGTACGGCAATAAAGTTTAACGTTGCATAAGCTAAAGAAATATCCACAAACATGTCCACACGACGATACATGAGTCCGATAAGAATAAGCAGTGGTGCGGTTTTGCTGCCGATGGCATTCATACCGATCATACGATCGAGTACCGTTGGACCCAAAACGGCCCGGTAAAGAGATAACAACATTAACAACGCCAACCATAATCCTGCATAAAAGAATATTGTATCCATTATTGACCAAATACCTCAGCAATTCTTGCATCCATGATCCAGGGCAGGGATTGACCGGATTCCGCATCGATCATATGAAAGGTTACATCCCCATAAACGGATATATAGACGGTAATCGTTCCAGGGGTTAATGTAATGGAATTGGCCAACGTTACCAGCGCCAAATCACTTTTCAGTCTGCTCTTGAAACGGACAATATGCGGATCGATCAGTTCCATCATTCTGGGATGGAGCGCAATGTACATCACATGAATATTTGCGATAAATACTTGGAATAATAACCAAGGGATATATCGAATAAATCGCAACCATACCATCGGCAGTTTTCCGAGGTTTGTAGATGATAAAACCATGTCTGCCGAAAAATAGGAAACCAACAAACAGGAAACAACGCCAAGCGCCAGGTGAAATGCGTCGAACTTACCGGAAAGAACACACCATGTGGCAAATGTTACACAAAAGGTGAAAACAAACGGAGCCGGTGATTTTTTGGGTTTCCGAATTTCTTGAGCAGGCAAAATGATATTCTCCTACATAGGCGCTTAAATGATTTTTTCGTATTTTATGGCAGAATTTATTTCCAGCCACGAAGACACCAAGGCACGAAAAAAATATATTTACTTTGTGTCTTTGTGCCTTTGTGGCAAATCCTTTTGGGTTTTCCCGCCTTAGGCGCTTAGCGCCGTGTTATCGACAAAACTTTGTCGATATTGATATAAATCTTTACTTTAATAAAATTATATCAACTTACTATAATTAAGTACTTTAATGTGTTTTAACTCAGCCACTATTTAAGCCTGAGTCAACAGGCAGATATGTTTGCAAGCGCTCTCTAAAGTCAGCTTACTCGTATTGAGAATCAAATGATAGAGCCCCGGATTCTCGTAATCCTCTTTGCCGAATTTACGATAGAGACTGATGCGTCTTTTTTCTTGTCTATCCACCGCCTGAGTGGCTCGTTTTATTGAAAAACCATACCGATTTTTCATGAATTCGATGCGGTCCGCCTTGTCTGAAACGATCAATACGTGGTAGGCATTGCTAAAGTCTCTTAAAATAAACTGACCGCCGCGACCAAGAATGATAACATTTCCCTCATGGGCGATCTGAGTGATGATTTTGTTTAGTAAATCGACATAGATTTCTTCATCAATATACCCGCCTTCATCCGAAACTCGTTCCACAAAACTCTTCCGACCGACACTCGTGATAAACTTCTGAAGTGTTCCGCCTGCCTCCCTTTCGATGGACTTTACCCAATTCGGTGCAACCTTCGCTTTTACGGCAATCATTTGAATGATTTGATCGTCAAGAAAAAGATACCCGAGTTCCTTGGATGCCATTTCCCCGATGGTTTTGCCACCGGCGCCGAACTGCCTAGAGATCGTGACAACGGACATTTTTCCCCCTCTTCTATCCTCCTCCCGCCATCGTCGGGAGCATGATGTATACGACGCCGAAAACGAGCAGAAACACCAATGATGCGAGTACACCCAAACCGATTGGGAATCGATCGGATGTTTCATCGTCGGACGGG
>JAHEHB010000305.1 GCA_024644775.1 Deltaproteobacteria bacterium | reverse complement strand
ACATTAGATGGCAGCATTGTAAACATTGCACTACCGGCCATCATGAAAGATTTTCAGGTGCCACTTACCACCATTGAATGGGTACCGTTGATTTATCTCCTCACCATTTCTTCACTTTTACTAACCTTTGGGCGTTTAAGCGATATCAAAGGCAGGCGCTGGGTTTACTGCCGAGGCTTTGTTATTTTCTCTGTCGGTTCTTTTTTGTGTGGGGCTGCGGGCAGTGCCCCTTGGCTGGTTGTTGCGCGTTCCTTCCAGGGGATCGGTGCCGCCATGCTCATGTCGTGTTCTCCAGCGCTTGTCGTTGATATTTTTCCACCTTCTGAGAGAGGAAGGGCCTTGGGTATGGTCGTAACCGTGGTTGCGGCGGGCTTGACATCCGGACCTCCACTGGGTGGTTTGATTGTCGATTTGTTTTCATGGCGGCTTATTTTTTATATTAATATTCCCATCGGTATTGTGACAGCGATTCTCGCTTCAAGGATTCTAAGGGGTGGAAGAGGAGATATTTCAAGATCAGAGCCGTTTGACTGGATCGGCGCATGTCTGTTGGCAGTCTGTTTCTGTTCGTTTATTATTGCCGCTATCCGTATTACGGGTCAAATACATGCTGTTTTTCAGTTTTTTCTTTTGATTGGAATATCTGTCGCAACAGCCGTGTGGTTTTGTCGAATTGAAACCCACACATCGCACCCTGTTTTTGATCCATCTCTTTTAGGGATCCGGCTGTTTACGCTCCCCATTCTTGCGGCTCTCATGCTTTTTGTAAGCCTCTTTGTCATGGTTTTCCTAATGCCGTTTTATTTGGTTCATCCGTGCGGCTTTTCCATGAGTAAAGCAGGTTTTACGATGGTCATTCCCTTTGTTTTTTTATTTTTCATATCCCCTGTTTCAGGCACGATATCAGATAGAATCGGATCCCGAATGTTATGTACCTTCGGTATGACCCTGTTATCAGCCGGTATGTTTTCCCTGTCCAATCTCACTGCATCGGCAGGTTCTTTTTCAATCGCGTGGCGTCTTGCATTGGTGGGGATTGGAACAGCGATATTTATTCCGCCCAACAGCGCTGTTGCAATGAGTGCGATACCCCCTCAGCGAAGAGGGATCGCCGGGGGCACGGTGGCTACGGCGCGTAATCTCGGAATGGTCATCGGTGTCGCTGTGGCCGGGCTTACCTTCAACGCATTTTTTAACTCACTCACAGGGGGCCTTAGTTTGAAGGTATACCGGATTGAGCTGGAACCTCATTTTATGACAGCTTTCCAGTATTCCATGTTGGTGGGCGGTATGGTTGCCGGCGCCGGCGCGGTGATTTCATATTTGCGGGGTCCCGATAAAAGTCAAAAAGTTTTTCACGGGTTGTAGATCGCTTTTTGGGATGATTTATCAAAGAGATGGATCTGATCCAGGTTAAAATTGATTTTCGTATCCTTTCCCATAAGCGAATGTCTATCCAGGAATCCTGAGCTTATCTCTTTGTTGGCGACAAACAATTGATCGTTGCAGGAGACGTAAATCAATTGGCTATCTCCAACCGGTTCCACATCGTCGATCCGGGCATCGATATCTTCACTTTTATTTTTGAATTGCACGTATTCGGCTAATGCAATGGCCTCCGGTCGAAAACCGCAAATCACATCCCTTCCAATATAATCTTTCTCGACATCGGTAATATCGTGTAATTTGATCCTGAGACGCTTACCAGCCAAGTAGAGTGCACCATTTTGTTGAACAATCCTTGCATCAAATAAGTTCATGGACGGGCTTCCCACAAACGTTGCCACAAATACATTTGCGGGGCGGTTGTATATGGTAAAGGGGTCTGCAATCTGTTGAATTTCCCCTTCACTCATGAGAACCAGGCGATCTCCCAATGTCAGGGCTTCGATCTGGTCATGGGTGACATACACGGTGGTAATACCGAGTTTTCTATGCAGCTGGCTGAGTTCAAAGCGCATCTGCACGCGAAGCTTTGCATCTAAGTTACTCAGTGGCTCGTCCATTAGAAATGCTTTGGGCTGTCGAACAATGGCTCTTCCCAGCGCCACACGCTGCCGTTCTCCTCCTGAAAGATGACGTGGTTTCCGCTCAAGATACCGGTCAATTCCAAGCATCTTGGCAGTGCTTCGCACCAGCGGATCCATCTCCTTTTTTGATACCTTTCGGGCTTTAAGGCTGAAGGCGAGATTCCCATATACAGTGAGATGCGGATAAATCGCGTAATTCTGGAATACCATGGCGACATCTCTGTCTCGAGGGGCGGTCTCGTTGACCAACGTTTCTTCAATAAATATGTCTCCCTCAGTGATTTCTTCCAGGCCGGCAATCATCCGCAAAACAGTTGTTTTGCCACATCCGGAAGGCCCCAGAAAAACAACAAACTCCTTGTCTTGGATCTCCAGGTTGAAGTTTTTTACCACCGGAACGTCTTTGGTGTAACACTTGACAATGTTCTTTAGGGTGATGCTTGCCATGAATTGTCTCCCTCCTTATCCTTTTACCGCTCCATAGGTAAGCCCACGAACAATGAATCGCTGTACTAAAAGCGCCATAAACGCCGGCGGAAGAATCGCTAACATCGCGCGGGTTGCGACCATCCAGAACTCGACACCGCGGGAGTGCTCCCCACCGGAAATAAGAACCGGTATGGTTACCGAATTTTTAGAGGACAGAAAAAGTGCGAATAAAAACTCGTTCCATGCGGCGGCCAGGCATATGAGGCTGGTGGAAACCAGCGCCGGTGCTGCAAGTGGAAGTGCCACTCTAAAAAAAGCCCCAAAGCGCGTATATCCATCCACCAGCGCCGCCTCTTCCATCTCCGGTGGAAGTTCCAGAAAAAGAGAACGCATCAAAATCACTGCAAACGGAAGGTTGAATGTCGTGTAAGACAGGACCAAGGCGGTTCTTGTATCGAGAAGGTGTAAATTTTTCATCATGATAAAAAACGGTATGGCCACGGCAACGGGAGGCAGCACCCGCAGGCTGAAAAACCAGATGGTAATGTCTTTATTTTTAATCCGTTCGAATCGAAACCTTGCCAGCGCATAGCCTGCAAGAGAGCCTAGAAACATACAAATGGCAGTGCTAAATACAGCGGCCGTGATGCTGTTAATAAGTGCATGTCGCATTTCCGGCAGCATAATTTCTCCCACCCAGTTTTCTGCAGTGGGCTCAAACGTTATCCACGGTATACTGATTTTAAACCACAGGTCAATATTCTCTCGGTCTTTCAGGGAGGTGACGAGCCCCCAGTAAAATGGGAAAGCCGTCCAGATGATAATCACCGTCATAACCGTTAAGATGATAGCCTTCGTTATAGGACTCGGTTTTGCAATCATTTGTTATTATATCCTCCGCAGATAATAAAACAGTCAATCCGGCTTCATTCATAGAGCTCCCGCATCTTGCGGAACGAAAGCATCAAAATAATCATGACCACGAGAAGCAGCATGTAAGAGAGTGCAGCCCCGTATCCAAAGTCGAAAAACTTCATCGCTGACCGGTATGTAATAAGAGAATAAACTTCGGTGGCGGTACCCGGCCCTCCTGCGGTAAGTGCGTAAACGGTGTCGAGGATTCGCAGGGAGGTAACCAGCCTCAGGAGAAACACGATGAGTACGACCGGCAAGAGCATTGGCAGTGTGATCTTAAGAAATATTTTCCACTCGGATTTGTAGTCAAGACGGGCAGCTTCGTACACTTCTTCAGGCAGTCCTTGAAGTCCAGCCAGAAGAACCATAAAACAAAAGGGAGTGGCGATCCATACTTCGATCATGCAGATGGCAATAAATGCCCATGTGGGGTGAGAGAGCCAAGGGATCGGCGTGAACCCGAGGGAGGTAATGACGATATTTAACGGGCCGCCTTGTTCGAAGAAAATGGTGTGGCCCAAATACCCCATTGCGATGGGGGCGACATAGATGGGAAGACTAAAAAGCGTCCTGAAATAACGTCTTCCTCTAAATTCTGCGTTCATCATGAGCGCAAGAAACAAACCGAGAATAACTTGTATGGCAACCGTTAATAGTACCATAACGACGGTGAGTTTTGCGGAATTTCCCACATAGTAGTCCTGCAACAAACGGGAATAGTTTTTTAGCCCGATGAACGTATCGGGTCCAACGATTTTCACCTTGTTAAAACTCATCCAGAGAGAAGAAATCAGCGGGTATAGGGTAAAGACGACCATCCATATTACCGCCGGCAGGAGAAAAAAGAACTTCACATGTCTCTGCTTGATTGCAAGTGCTCGAAAAGCCATCAGAAAAAGGTCCTCTCAAATATTGAGATTCAATTTGTATCCGGAGTCCGGGTTTCGTGATCGAACCACGGGCTCCGGCTGAGTTTAATTCTCGGAAATTCTACCTGCAGTCAATATTTCAATTTTATGTTTATTAATTTTTCGTTCCTTTAATCGGATTAAGGGTGTCAGGTTTCGGGTGTCAGGGAGCCGGTGGATAACACAGGGAGGATTATCCTACCTAAACGCTCGTCTGAGAAACCTGGTAAAATCCCAAATCGGATCACCGGTAGAAATAACCTGAAGGCGAGAAGGCCAGGAAGCCTGGAGGCTATAAGGCTTTCCAGCCCCTAGCCTTTTCGCCTCCAAGCATTCCAGCATCCAAGCTTTCTCGCTTCCTAGCTCGTCTGAGAAACCCCGTTTCTTATAGTGATGAATCCAGCTCCGTTGGCGGTTTAGCTGAACACTGAAACCATGAACCATTTTGTCTCTCGAAAGACGGGAAAACAGTTATTTATGTTATTTCGGATTCACCCTACTATACTATGGTTGATATCCAATGGATTCTCTGTAGAACTTAAGCTGCTCTTCTTTACCCAGTCGATCCGTGGTCTGTTTCCAATCCTTGGCACATCGATCGAGCGCTTCTTTAGGGGTCATACGGCCGATCATTGCCTCCGAAAGGTTGCGGTCAAGAGCCACCCAATACTCAAAGGCACCCCGGATGCGAAGATAGGGAAGCATCGTCTTCGCATTAAAACACTCGGAATATGCTTTGCTGTATTCCTTTGCGTCTTCAGGATCCCAGCCGAATTTTTCGTATTCCGAAACCTCCATTTCTCCCCATGGTTTTACAAATTGGCTTTTCCGTCCGGGATCTCTCGCATCCCATCCGGTAGCAGCCGCCCATTGGGAAACCTTCTTGGTGGAGTGAAAGGCGAGAAGATGGTATACTACATCCTGGTTCTTCGAAAACTTTGAAATAACACCGTGCCAACTTCCACCCGTCGTATTTCCCACGACATTGGGTTTGTCGAACTTTACGAATTTTTTCTGGCTACCATCCCAGACTTCATAGGAACCGGGCATCGTGGAGATGCCTAATTTCCCCTGAACAACAGAACCAGGCTCCTGAGCCAGGGCGCCAAGGTCCCCCCAGGTAAAGCTAAAGATCGCCTTGCCCGTCAGAAAGTGGGTCCAGGCCTCCCTGAGGGACCATCCATATTGAGCATCGGGACCGGTTTTCGCGAGTTTTATGAGCATCTCCAGCGCTTTCACATGGCCCGGATCGTTTACCAGAGGTTCCATGGTCTCCGGATCGAAATCAAAGACGTTATGATAGCGGTCCACTTTCGGTCCCGGAAGCACACATGTCGGTGCTGAATAGGTCATAAAGTGGAACATCCCCTGACCACCAACTTTCAGATGCATGGCGATCCCGGAATCCGGCTGTCCATCCCCATTCCAGTCCTTGCCGTTAAAAAAGTTGGAGATATCATAGAGTTGATCAAGGGTTTCGGGAGGAATGGGCATGTCGTAACCAACTTCCTTCTTAAATTCAGCTTTCCATTTCGGATCGTTCAGGATATCTTTTCGATAGTAGAGCACCTGACCATCATGATCAAATGGAATACCATACCACTTGCCGCCCCATTTGTAGAGCGCTTCCTGCCCGCTCATGAGATCTTTGGGCCACTTTGGCATCCTGGCATCATCGTGCCATTTTTCGGTGGGAATGATAAAATCTTCCGCGATAAGCCTGCCATACCACCAGGCGCCAATCATATGGCCATCAAATTGGTTGGCACCGGTCATGTTGTCCATGACGATCTTTTCTAAATGCTCGGACGAGGGAATTTCAACAATCTCCAGCTTTGCACCTGTGAGCTTCTCCCATTCTTCCCGCCATTCATATAGGTCTCCGGATACACCGGCCTTTCTTCCTGCCGCATTACAGCTTACTGTAATTGTCTTACCTTTGAAGGGCTGGTCGGCAATTGCCAATCCGGTCAAAAAAACAACAAGAACAATGCATATCGAACCCATTAACCATCTTTTCATGACTCCCTCCTATTGTTACCAGTTTTAGAAGATTCCAGCGAGGTTTTCACAGCTCTTTACGTTTCGATTACGACACATCACCTCCCTTCCTAACGGTAGACATTTTAGGTCAGTTGAAAATTTAGTCACTGATAACACATTGGGTCGAGTAGGCCCCTTCCGGGGCACCCAAAGCCGGGCCTCCGGACCCAGATTTTAATTATATCGATACTTGAATCAATATTTTATAATACAGTTAATATATTACAATTTATTGAGAAGAATAGAGGATGCCACAAACCTAAAAAAAGGGTTTCTTTATGTCGGTATACCTCTTCAAAACCTTCGAAAATGATACAACTCTGCATGTTTAAATTTTTTTTGTAAATACAATTTGAATAAACGTTGTGACTTGGAATGTTCGGAAACTG